>JBBQKM010000010.1:0-24820 GCA_038326915.1 Sphingomonadales bacterium | reverse complement strand
AGACCCCGTTTGTCATCTGCGCCTGATCAACAGAATGGGGTCTGGGGCCTAAGGCCCCAGCCGCCGGAGGCACTCTAATCCGGCCACGCCGCCTGCTGCGCGGCCGCCCACGCAATCCACGCATCGTCCTTGGCTATCGCGGTGTCGGCGGCCTGTGCGGCGGCTGCGGCAGTGTCGAAAGATACCCACCCCGCGGCCGCGCAAGCGGCGTCGCCAGCGCTGCCGGTGGCGCCGGGAACGGCAGTTGCTGGATCCGCGCCGGAGCCACCGCGATCGGCGCGATCCGCGGCCCAGCGCAACCGCAGATCAGCATAGCGCTCAGCCAGATCGGTGTTTTTTTCAACAAGCGCATGGTCGGTGCCTTTCGAAATTCGGGCCTGGCGGGCGGCGAGCGTCGCGGCGAGCCGCTGTTGCGCCGCGGCTGCGGCGGTGGCGGCGGCGGCGACCCGGGTGCGGTCGGCAACCGCCTGGTCGGCCGCGCCCTGGCGATAGGCGCCGGTGACGCGATGGTCGTGCCAGGCGCAGGCCGCCAGCACCGCGAGTGCGACGGCGAGCGCGAGGCCGACGGGGCGCGGGATGCCGCGGGCGAGGCCGATCAGCGTCGCGATCATTGGCCTTGCCCTTCGCCACCCGAGGCCGAGAAATCGGCGCCCATGAAGCGCGCCGAAACCTGGCGCAGCGCCACCGTCATGCTGAGCCCGGTCAGCACCAGCCCGAGCAGCGCCAGCACGATGTAAAGCGCGCTGCCGATGATGTGCAGCCGCGCGCCGGCCAGCGACACGGGCCAGGGCGCGTGCAGCACATTCCACGCCAGCCATAGCGACAGCATGGTCAGCGCGAGGCCGGCGCCGGCGAAAACCAGCGCCAGCACGGTGCGCCGCCAGTTGGGATCGAGGTTGATCTTCATGCGACGCGGTTCGCCAGCCAGCCGAACAGGAAACTTTCATTGGCGGCGCGGCCTTCGGCGAGTTCGATGTAGCGGGCACCCTGCAACGCGTTGAGCGCCTTGAGCAGGGCGCCCTCGCCGGCGCGGCCGCGAACGTCGATCAGCCGGCGCAAAGCCGCCAGAGTCGCCGGGCCGATCTGGCGGTCCATGGCGACATCGTCCCAATCGGTCGCCTTGCGGTTTAGCACGTTGAGACTGCGCTGCAGGAAGCCCGCGGCGACCCCCGGCCCCATGTTGACGCCGGTATCGAACAGCTCTGCCGCCACCGCCGGGCTGAGCGCCGCCACCGCATCGAAGCGCGGCGCGGTCCAGTAGCGGCGGCGATAGATGGCAAGCGCCAGTTCGCGGGGCAGATCGCGCATCGCGCCGGTCCAGCCGGCAGCGCGGGCAACCGATTCGGTTATGCCGAAGTTGGTGGCACCGCCGCGATCGTCGCGATGATCGACATAACCGCCTTCCTTGGCGAGCAGATCGGCCAGCAATGCCTCGATATCGACCATGTCATCGCTCCTGGCTAATCCTAGGAGCGGTATATTGCCTATATGGTTCGTTTTGTCAATTCATTTCTGGGCGTAAGACGTTGTAGGAATTGGCATTTCCTACACGCGCCATGATTCGAGACGCTGTTTTCCCGATCCCGTCATGGTGGTGAGCGCCAGCATCTACCGCGCCGCAAAGCACCGGCGAGGCAGACCAGAGCGCCAACCGGCCTTCACCAGAACGACAAACTATCTAGCAAAATCAGGCGGTTATGAAAAACCGCCGCCTCTGGGGGAAGGCTGGTCGGAGCGACAGGATTCGAACCTGCGACCCCTTGACCCCCAGTCAAGTGCGCTACCAGGCTGCGCCACGCTCCGACCGAAGGGCGCGCTTAGGCCAGTCCCGCCACCGACGCAAGCCGCGTCATGCCGATTCCAGCCCATATTGCTTGATCAGGTCGTACAGCGTCGGCCGGCTGACCCCCAGGATCTTGGCGGCGTGCGACATGTTGTTGTCGGTGCGCGCCAGCACGCGGCGGATGGCGATGCGGTCGGCAACCTCGCGCACCGATTTCAACGACATCGCCGCCTCGTCGGCCGGCCCGCCGAGATCGAGGTCGGCGGCGCTCAGGCGCGGCGATTCGGCCATGATGACGGCGCGCTTCATGCGGTTTTCAAGCTCGCGGACATTGCCCGGCCAGTGCCAGTCGCTGATCGCTGCCACAGCATCGGGAAGCAAGCCCTTGAAATTGCGGCCATTCTCACGCGAGAATTTGGCAAGAAAATGATGCGCCAGCAGCACCGCATCGCCATGGCGTTCGGCAAGCGACGGAATGCGCACGACGATTTCGGCGAGCCGGTAGAACAGATCGTCGCGGAAGCGGCCGGCGGCGATCATGCCGTCGAGATCCTGATGGGTGGCGCAGACGATGCGGACATCGACCGGGATCGGCTTGCGGCCGCCGATGCGCTCGATCACCCGCTCCTGCAGGAAGCGCAGCAATTTCACCTGCAACGGCAACGGGATATCGCCGACTTCATCGAGGAAAAGCGTGCCGCCTTCGGCAAGCTCGATCTTGCCCTCCTGCGTTTTCACCGCGCCGGTAAAGGCGCCGCGTTCATAGCCGAACAACTCGGATTCGAGCAGATTCTCGGGGATTGCCGCGCAGTTGATGGCAACGAACGGCTTGCCGGCGCGCAGCGAGGCATTGTGCAGGCCGCGCGCCAGCAGTTCCTTGCCGGTGCCGCTGGCGCCGAGCAGCATCACCGACACCTGGGCGCTGGCGACGCGCTCGATCATCCGCGCCACCTTCTGCATTTCGGGCGCGCCGGTGATGATGCCGCCGAGCACATCACCGCTCGCCGCCTGGACACTTTCGGCAAGGCGGCGATTCTCCGCCTCGAGGTCGGCGACATGGAAGGCGCGGCGGACGATCATGCCCAGTTCGTCGATATCGACGGGTTTCTGGTAGAAATCGAACGCGCCCGAGCCGATCGCGCGCCGCGCACTTTCGCGGGCGCCGTGTCCAGACGCGACGATGACCTTAGTCGCCGGCCGGGCGCGCAGGATCTCGTCGAGCGTCGCAAAGCCTTCCGAAACCCCGTCGGGATCGGGCGGCAGGCCCAGATCGAGCGTCACCACGGCCGGCTTGTGGAGGCGCAGCGCATCGATCGCCGCCTCGCGATTGCCGGCGATGATCACTTCGCAATCCTCATAGGCCCAGCGCAGTTGGCGCTGCAGCCCCTCGTCGTCCTCGACGATGAGCAGCTTGCGCGGGGTTTCGGTCATTGCGCGGCGACCTGGTGGGCAGCGGTGGCGACGAGCGGCAGCACGATGGTGAACACCGTCCCCTCCCCCTCGCGGCTGGCGACATCGAGGCGCCCGCCGTGATCGCGGACGATCTCGCGCGCTTCATAGGCGCCGATGCCGAATCCGCCGGGCTTGGTCGACCGGAAAGGCTGGAACAACTCCTCGCGGATGAAGCGTGTCGACATGCCCGGGCCGTGATCGGCGATGCGGATCACCACCTCAGCGGCCTCGGTGGCCGCGGTCACCGCGATCGGCGCGTGATCGGCGGAGGCGTCGATGGCATTCTGGATAAGATGAAGAAACAATTGCTCAATCTGCCCGGCATCGCCGGCGATCACCGGCTCTGTGCCGCTATCGTCCGGCGCCACCGCCAGTGTCAACGGCGCATGAGCATGGCGCTTTACCGTGACCGCCTGGTCGAGCACCGCGATGATGGCAACGGGCTCGCGCGCCGGTTCGGTGCGGCCGCTGGGGCGCTGTGACAGACGCGCCAGCATGTCGTTCATCTTGCCGACCGAGCTTTGCAGCGTGACGATCATGTCGCGGCGGAATTCGGGTTTGTCGGCATGGCGTTCGGCGTTGCGCGTCACCAGCGACAACTGGCTGACGAGGTTTTTCAGGTCGTGCATGATGAAGGCAAAGCGCCGGTTGAATTCATCGAATTTGGCCGCATCGTCGAGCGCCATCTGCGTCGAGGATTCAGCGATGTAGCTCGCTGCCTGCCGCCCCAGCGTGCGCAGCAGATCAAAATCCTCCCAGTTCAGCGTGCGCGGCGCGACCGTGCGTTCGAGCACCAGCAACCCGGCGAAATTGTCGAGATGGACGAGCGGGATTGCCAGCCAGACACGCGGATTGGCGATCGCCCAATCGGGCAGTTCGACGTCATTGCCGGTTTCGGCGCGCAGGTCGTCGAACGCCACGATGCGCTGCCCGGTTTCGAGAAAACGGCCGAAACTGCCCTCGCGCCGGATCGGTTCGGCCGAAATGCCGCGATTGTTCCATTCGGCGATCGGCTGCAGCGTTTCGCCATCGGGCACGAACAGCACGCCGCCGGGCGAATCGAGCACCGCGCACACCGCCTGGACGACGCGTTCGTGCAGGCCGCCGACACCATCCTGGCGGCGGCCATCGCCGCGGTTGCCATCGGTGCGCGACACGGTGGCGATGAAGCGCAGCCATTCGACGCGATAGTCATAGCGATAGGCAAAGAAGTTCTTGGCGATCTGCACGCGCAGCGCGGCGCGGAAGCGTGGGGAAATCAGCACGATGACGCCCAGGATCACCGTGCCGAACAGGAAACTGATCTGCAGCAGCCGGCCCCAGTCGCCGCCGACAAGCCGCAGGCCATAGGCGAGCAGCGCCATGGCGATCAGGTAGAAACCGATCATCGAGAACGACAGGGTATGGAACACCACCTGCCGCGACACCTGCACCCGCGCCACCCAGGCTTCGCGCGTCGAAAGCAGCAGCAGCGGCACGGTGATCGTGTAGACGGCGCCGCGAATGTTGAACAAATCGGCCGATGGCGGCGGCAGCAGGAAGGACAGCGTGTAAAAGTTCAGGTCATAGGCAAAGCAGCCGCCGAGCCCGATGGCGAGCAGCCGCACCCCGCCGCGCCCGGCCGGATCGGTGTTGACATACAGATTGTGGACCAGCACCAGCCCCGATACCGCCACGGTCAGCCGCAAGATGATGAACAACTGGCTGAAACCGGATCGATCGCCGGCCAGTGCAGCCTCGGTCATTCCCATCAGATCGAGCGCCAGTTGCAGCGCCACGACAAAGCCGATCGCGCCGGCAATGACGAACGCCGACCGCGAGCGATCGTCGAGCCGCCAGATCGGCCGCAACACGGCAATCAGAAATGCCAGCCACGCCGCCGATCGCACCGTGCCGGCCGGCGTCAGCCAGAATCCCATCGTCGCCGGGTCGCGCGCCGCCAGTACAAAGACACCGGCCCAGACGGCAGTGATGAACGCCGCCGCGGCCAGCCAGTTCGAAAAGGCGTTGCGTTCCTGTTGCCAGATCGTGGCGATGGCGAGGATAGCGAAAGCCACCGCCGCAAGCAGGTGGCTGAACAGGCCGACATCCGTCAACAGCATGTCGTCGTCCCGCCTCCCTGTGCCACATCGACCGATCGCAGCACGATGGTAGCGGCAGCGCGCCGATTTCGCTAGGTCGGCTGCGCCGGCGGTTCCGCCGGGGAGAGAGTGATGACCGATACGCCGAACCTGCTGTGGCCCGTGATCCTGTCGGGCGGTTCGGGAACCCGGCTGTGGCCGCTGTCGCGCAGCGCCATGCCGAAACAGCTGCTGCCGCTGGCGGGGCCCGACACGATGATCGTGACAACAGCGACGCGCACCGGCGATGCGACGGCGTTCCACCCGCCGATCATCGTGACCGGGCGCGCCCATGCCGCGATCATCCGCGAACAACTGGGGCCCGATGCCGCGATCATTGTCGAGCCGGCGGCGCGCAACACCGCCCCGGCAATTGCGCTGGCGATGCTGGCGGTGGAGCGGCAGGACCCCGATGGCGTGCTGCTGGTGATGCCTTCGGACCACCAGATCGCGGCGCCCGGCGTGCTGCTGGCGGCGGTGGCAGCCGCGGTGCCGGCGGCGCGCGACGGCTGGCTGGTGACCTTCGGCATCCGCGCCGCGACACCCGAAACCGGCTATGGCTATATTCGTGCCGGCGAACCCATCGGCAACGGCGTGCGCCGGGCGCTGGCGTTCATCGAAAAGCCCGATCATGCCCGCGCCCGGGCGCTGGTTGCCGATGGCGGCTATAGCTGGAACGCCGGCATTTTCCTGTTTTCGGTGCGCGCCATGCGGGCGGCGCTGGCGGCGCATGCCCCGGCGGTGCTCGCCGCCGCCGAAGTCGCGATGGCCGCGGCGGTCAATGGCGACGGCCGCATCGATCCCGATGCCGGCGCCTTTGCCGCGGCGCCGTCGATTTCGATCGATCATGCGGTGTTCGAACACGCCAACCGGGTGGCGGTGTGCCCGATCGATCCGGGCTGGTCGGATATCGGCAGCTGGGATGCGCTGCACGGGCTGGGTGCCGCCGATGTGGCGGGCAATGTCGTGTCGGGACGGGTCGAAAGCATCGACACCAATGGCTGCCTGCTGCGCGCCGATGGCGTGGTGCTGACAGCGATCGGCGTTGCCAACCTCAACATCATCGCGACCCCCGATGCCGTGCTGGTGACGGCGCGCGGCCGCAGCCAGGAGGTGCGTGACATCACGCAGCGCCTTGCCGGCGATGCCGTGCTGACCCGGCCGGTGCTGCGCCAGCGACCCTGGGGGGTCGAAACCCTTGTCCATGATGGCGGCGTGGCGGTGGTGAAGGTCAGCCTTGCCGACGGCGTGGCGCTGGCGGTGGCGGCGGGCGCGACGGCGACGCTGTTGGGCGGCACGGCAGCAACCGGCGGGGTGGCAATGACCGCCGGTGCGCCGCTGTCCGGGCCCGTGCTGGTGACCGGCGGCATCGATGCGGTGGTGCTCGTCATCGGCTGACGCTGTCGCCGCAGCGGCATCCGCGGCAAAATAGCGTCAACGGCACTCATCACCTTGCCTATAATAAGCATGCTTGTTATGTGGGCGACATGTCCGACAGTCTCGCGATCCTCATCGGCGACACCTCGCGCCTGCTGCGCCGGCGTTTCGATGCGCGGGCGCGCAGCCTTGGTGTCAGCCGGGCGCAATGGCAGGTGCTGTTCGCGCTGTCGCGCAACGAAGGCATCAACCAGGCCGGCCTCGCCGAAGCGCTCGACGTCGAAACCATAACCGTCGGGCGCATGGTCGACCGGCTGGAGGAAGCCGGGCTGGTCGAGCGCCGCGCCGATCCCGCCGATCGCCGCGCCTGGCGGCTGCACCTGACCGCGCCGGCGCACCCGATCCTCGATGCGCTGCGCGCTGTCGGCGATCAGGTCATGGCCGAAACGCTGTCGGGGCTGGGTCCCGATGGCGAAGCCGCACTAACCGACCTGCTGATGCGGGTGCGCGGCAACCTGCAGCAGCGCGATCCGCCGGCCGTTACCCCCGATGCCCTTGCGGCAGGAGCACGCTGATGCACGCGGTCGTCGATCGGGACGAAATGATCGAAGCCGGTTCGCGCCGCAAATGGCGGCGGCTGGCGCTGATGGCGGCGCTGCCGGCGGTGCTGATCCTTATCGGGCTCTATGCCTGGCTGACCGGCGGCCAGTCGGTCAGCACCGACAATGCCTATGTCCAGCAGGACAAGGTCTCGATCAGCAGCGATGTCACCGGGCGCGTGATCGCTGTCCATGCCGGTGAAAGCCAGAAGGTACGGCGCGGCGCGGTGCTGATCGAGATCGCGCCGAGACCGTTCGAGATCGCGCTGGCGCAGGCCGAGGCCAATCTGGCATCGGCGCGGCTGCAGGTATCGGAACTGCGGTCGGGAACGACCGGCAAGAACGCCGATGTGGCGGGCAAGCGCGATGCGGTCGCCTTTGCGCGCGCCGAACTGGCGCGCCAGCAGCAGCTGTTCAAGGATGGTTTTGCCACCCGCGTGCGGGTCGAAGCCGCCGAATTCGCCACCGCCAAGGCGGAAAGCGAGATGTCGTCGGCGATCGCCGACGCCGCGAGCGCCAGCGCCGCCGCCAATGGTGCCGGATCGGGGCTGCACCCGCTGGTGCTTGCCGCGATGGCAGCGCGCGACAAGGCGGCATTCGAGCTGTCGCGAACGATCATCAGGGCGCCCGCCGACGGGATCGCCAGCCAGACCGAAAAGGTGCTGCCCGGCCAGGTGCTGATTGCCGGTGTGCCGACGATGTCGGTGGTGATCGACAACCGCCGCTGGGTCGAAGCCAATTTCAAGGAAACCGATCTCGAGCACATGCGCATCGGCCAGCGCGCCGTCGTCAAGCTCGATGCCTATCCCGGCGCGCCGATCAGCGGCCGGGTCGAAAGCATCGGCGCCGGTACCGGCAGCGAATTTTCGGTGCTGCCGGCGCAGAATGCCACCGGCAACTGGGTAAAGGTCGTGCAGCGCGTGCCGGTGCGCATCGCGATCGACGCCAACAGCAAGGTGCCGTTGATCGCCGGCCTGTCGGCAACAGTGAAGGTGGAGACGCCGCGGTGATGGTGGTGGGCGTGCGCGCCCCCCTGACCGGCGCAACGAGCGCAACCTGTCACCCCGGCGAAGGCCGGGGCCCATGAATTCCGGCCGTTGCCGCATGGGTGCAGGCGGCGGTTCAAAGTTCCGCCACGCGCATCGACAGTCGTGGGTTATGGGCCCCGGCCTTCGCCGGGGTGACCGGTAGTGGCGACGACCGCCCCCACCCTGCCCACCGCGCGCGCGCCGGCCGGGCCGGTGATCATCACCATGGTCGTGATGCTCGGCACCTTCATGACGATCCTCGATTCAACGATCGCCAATGTCGCGCTGCCGCACATGCAGCCGTCGCTGGGCGCCGCGTCGGATACGATCTCGTGGGTGTTGACAAGCTATATCGTCGCCACCGCGATCGCGACGCCGCTGACCGGCTGGCTCGCCGAAAAGGTCGGGCGGCGGCAGTTGTTCCTTTATTCGGTGGCGGGCTTCGTCGTCGCCTCGATGGCCTGCGGGCTGGCGCAGTCGCTTGAACAGATGGTCGTCTTCCGGATGCTGCAGGGGGCGGCCGGGGCGTTCCTCGCGCCGCTGGGCCAGGCCTATGTCCTCGATGTCTGGCCGCGCGAGAAGCACGGCAAGGCGATGGCGTGGTGGGGCGTCGGCATCATGGTCGGCCCGATCCTCGGCCCCGTCATCGGCGGCTGGCTGACCGAAAGTTTCGACTGGCGCTGGGTGTTCTTCATCAACCTGCCGTTTGGCGTGCTGGCGCTGTTCGGTGCCGCTGCGGTGCTGCCCAAGGTCGAAAGCACCGTGCGCCGTTTCGATCTGACCGGCTTTGCGCTGCTGTCGGTCGGCGTCGGCGCGCTGCAGCTGTGCCTCGATCGCGGCCAGCAGCTCGACTGGTTCGCCAGCTGGGAAGTGTGCATCGAAGCCGGGGTCGCCGCCGCCGCGCTCTGGGCGTTTGGCGTCCATGTGCTGACGGCAAAGGGCGCGCTGCTCGACAAGCGCATGATCCTCGATCGCAACGTGATGACCGGGTTTTTGTTCATCACGCTGGTTGGCCTGTTGCTCACCGGCACGACAGCGCTGGTGCCGACGATGCTGCAGAGCCTGTATGGCTATCCGGTCATCGAAACCGGCATGCTGCAGATGCCGCGCGGGATCGGCATGATGCTGGCGATGATGGCGGCGGGGCAGTTGATCGGCAAGGTCGATGCGCGCGGTATCATCGGGCTCGGCCTCGTGCTGTCGGCGACCAGCCTGTGGCTGATGAGCCTGTTTTCGCCGGTCATGGACGCGACGCCATTCATCGTTTCGGGCTTCATCCAGGGCGCCGGACTCGGGCTGATCTTCGTGCCGCTGAACACGCTGGCGTTCGCCACGCTGCCGGCCGAGCTGCGCACCGATGCCTCCGGCTTCTACATGCTGTTGCGCAACCTCGGCGGATCGGTGGGGATCAGCCTCGGCGTCGGCGTACTGGCGCAGCAGGCGCAGATCAGCCATGCCGATCTCGGTGCGGCGCTGACGCCGTTCACCCTGCCCTGGGCCGATGCCAGCGTGGCGCGCACGCTGGGTGCCGACGCGATCATCGCGATGCTCGACGGCACGGTGAACAAACAGGCACTGATGATTGCCTATATCGATGTGTTCCGGCTGATGTTCTGGGTGACGGTGGCGATGATGCCGATGCTGTTGCTGCTGCGGCGACCAAGGGACAGCGGCCCGGCGGTGCATCTGGCGGATTGATGCCACTGGCGAGGCCGGCGGCCGGCTGGTATCAGGAGCGGTGGAGCAAGGGGGCAGCAGTGCCGGCAGCGCATTACACAAGCGAGTTGACAGTCAAATGGCTGGATGACGGCCGGCTGATGCAGTTGCTCGCCGATTTCGGCTTCAACGATGCGGCCGGGCTCGCGTGGCCGGTGCCGAAAGGCGCCAAGGTCGATGGTGCGTCGATTCCGCAGCCGCTGTGGTCGGTGCTCGGCGGGCCGTTCGAAGGCAAGTACCGCAACGCCTCGGTGGTCCACGACTGGTATTGCGCCGTCCGCAACCGGCCGTGGCAATCGGTGCACAAGATGTTCTGGGAAGGGATGCTGGTGTCGGGCGTCGGTGCGCTGCAGGCGCGCGGGCTGTACCTGGCAGTGCGCTATGGCGGGCCGCGCTGGGACGATCTGACCGTCGCCAACAATCTGTTGCACGGTGACGGCTGGTCGGCGCCGATGCCGGCGACGGCGCATGCGCTGAAAACCGGCCCGGTCGATACGGTGGAAAGCCTTGGCGCCGAACCCGTGCCGGTGGTGTGGCGCCGCGCCATCGAAGATCCTGCCGGCTATGCGGCGCTGGCAGCGCAGCTGACCGAGGACATGACGATCGCCGAGATCGACAGGCTGGCCGATGCCCAGCCGGGCGCGATGGTGGCCAAGCGCGGCCTTTAGCGAACGGGCACCCCGCCCTTCATCACCAGCGTCACCTTGCGCACGGCGGCAATGTCCTTGCCCGGGTCGCCCGCGACCACAACGAGGTCGGCGAGCAGGCCCGGCGCGATGCGGCCGCGATCGGCAAGGCCGAAGGCGCGGGCGTTGACCGCGGTCGCAGCGCGCAGCACCGCGAGCGGCGTCATGCCGTTGGCCACCAGCAATTCCATCTCGCGGGCATTGTCGCCATGCGCGAACACCCCGACATCGCCGCCCATGCAGATGTCGACCCCGGCAGCGCGCGCCAGCCTGAATGCGTCGCGATCGCCCTGCACGCCCGCCGGCGCCGGTTCCGCGCCATTCCAGCCGCGGTAGCGCGCGATGGCGTCACCAGCAGCAAGCGTCGGGCACAGTGTCACGCCGCGATCATGCATCAGCTTGAAGACCGCCGCATCGCCTTCGCTGCCGTGCTCGATGGTGTCGGCACCGGCAAGGATGGCGCGGCGCATGCCTTCCGGCGTCGACGCGTGCACGGCGACCTTGCGCCCGGCATCATGGACGGCGGCAAAGGCGCCGGTCAGCTCGGCTTGTGAAAAGGTCGCTCGGCTCGGCTCGCCCTTGCCCCAGTGATAGTCGGCATAGAATTTCACTTCATCGGCGCCGGCGGCGATCTGGCGGCGGGCGGCGGCGGCCACGCCTTCGCCGCTGGCCTCCTCGGCGCCCTGAGGGATGGCGAGGCCGGGTTCATAGCCCTTGGGGCCATAGGCGCCGGTAGCGACGATGGCGCGGGTAACGACGATCAGCCGTGGCCCCGGCACGATGCCCTGGTCGATCGCGGCCTTCAGCCCGACATCGGCATAGCCGGCGCCTTCGGTGCCAAGGTCGCGTGCCGTGGTGAACCCCGCCAGCAGCGTCGCCCTGGCAGCGACCACCGCGCGCGCCGTGCGCAGCGCCAGCGCCTCGTGGAGCACCTGGTCGTCCCACGGCGTCTCGTTATAGGGGTGGAGGAACAAATGGCTGTGCCCCTCGATCAGCCCCGGCAGCAGCGTCGCGCCGGGCAGATCGATGATCTTTGCCCCCGCCGGCACTGCCAAGGCCGGCCCGGCGGCGACGATCTTGTCACCATCGATCAGCACCTGCCAGCCGGCGTGCATCGCCTCGCCATCGAAAACCTGCGCCGGCTTGAGCAGGGTCGGTTCGGCCGCGACCGGCGCGGCGGTGGCAAGCAGCAAGGCCAGCAGGATACGCATCAATTCCCCCATCGCTGGCGCATCATTGCGGGAGCGCGTCAGCCGCCGCAACCCCCGCCGCCGCAGCCGCCGCTGCCACAGCCGCTGCTGTCGGCGCTGCCGCCATCGCCGCCGCTGTTGTTGCGCAGCCGGTGCAGCGGCTCCAGCGCCGATCCGGCGAGCACCGCGGTGCCGAACACCGCCACCGCCAGCGGCATCTCAGCCTGTGTCGGCGCCAACCGCAGCCGGTGCCAGTCAACGCGCGCCAGGCGGACCGCGTGCTGGCCGGCGCGGGTGCGGCGATCGACCGTCAGCCGTGACAGGCCGAACACCAGGGAGATGACCATCAGTATGACAAGGTAGCCGACGGCATGGTCGAGCATCAGCCCGCGCACCAGGCGCGCCGTACCGAGCATCAGCAGCGCGACAAAGGGCAGGACCTGGACGATGCGCAACTGCGCCGCCGCCTCGGCATCCATCAGCAGGCCCTGGCGCTGAAGCGTCTCGCCAAGGCCATCGGCGGCTTGGCGGGCGGCGCGCCACAGGTCACGCCAGCGCGCCGGTGCCGGCAGCGCCACCATCGCGCGATCGACCGGGCTGGCCAGCGTCGCGGCACCGCGCCCGGTCTTGATGAAACGTTGCCCGCTGGCATGGGCGAGCACGCCATTGGCCATCAGCCGGGCAAGCGCCGCCTCGGCGAGCCGCACCGGGCCGCCGGCGAGCAGCGCCAGGCTATCGGGGTCGCTGACCGGCTGGCGGCGGCCGTCGGGGCGCAGGCGAAAGGCGGCGTAACGGCTGAGCCCGATGCTGGCGACCAGCAGCAGGCCATAGAGCCAGAGAAAGGCTTCGGGGCCGAGCGCGAACGGATTGAGGATCATGCAAGCAATCTCCAGGCAAGGATGGTGCACGCGGCAAGCAACAACAACCACAGAACCCGCCACGGCACGACAATGCCGTCGCGCGGATGGACTCGCCGGGCGCGCGGGTCGTCGCGCAGCCGCTGCGCCGCCGGCGGCCACAGATCGGCCGGCGGCGGGCCGAAAGCGGCCTCATAGGCCTGCAACGTATCGGCATATTGGGCGAAATAGCGCTGTTCCTCGGCGGCGCCGCCCGCTGTCGGGCCATGATGCAGCGGGCGGCCGAGCAGCGGGCAGAAGCGATCCCAATAGTCGCGGCTATAGGTCAGGTGCAGGTGCCACGCCTGATCGACAGCGTCGGACGGGGTGACAGGGTGGCCGGCCGTCGCGGCCAGAAAGGCAAAGCGCCGGTATTCATCGAACACCCGCGCCGCATGATCGCACGACCAGCCGTTTTCACGCGCCAGGCGCCCGATGAAATCGAGCGCGGCGTCTTCGGGACCGACATTGTAATGGCGAAGCGCCAGCCAGACCGGGTGGTCCGGAGCAGCAGGAGCAGGAATGTCCGCCTTGCGCATCTATATTCCTACTACACTAGTAGGCAATAAGCGTCAAGCGGGTCAAACCGGTGGCGGCACGAGTCCCCATGATTTGAGCACCAGCGCCTGCACGACCATGACGACCAGCCAATAGCCGCAGTCGCGCAGCACCTCGCGCCAGGCCGTTCGGCGGTAACGCAGCGTGACGATGGTCGCCGGCACGACAAAGCCGATCCAGATGACGACGGCGCTGCCGATCGCCATCACCCAGGCGGCGGCCTTGGGCGGCGCGAGGATCAGCGCGCCGGCAAGGATCGCGGCGAACCACGCCTGGGCGATGAAGGCGGTCAGCCAATAGCCCGGCGCGTGGCGGTCACGGTGCAGAACCAGCCCGGCGAGCAGGCCGGCGAGTGTCGCGGCAAGGATCGGCGCAAGATTGAGGACGATGTAGATCATCCCCGCAGCTTGGCCAGTTTGCGCCGCGGCGCAAGCGCGCTAAGGCGGCATCGTTAAGTCTGGGAGCCTTGAATGACTGTCGAACCGATGCTCGGCCGCCTCAACCATGTCGGCATTGCCTGTGTGTCGATCGACGCCACGGTGGCGATGTACGAAAGCCTGTTCGGCGCCACCGTCTCCACCCCGGCGTTCGACTTGCCGGCGCAGGGTGTGCGCGTCGCCTTCATCGATGTCGCCAACAGCCAGCTCGAGCTTATCGAGCCGCTCGGCGCCGATTCGCCGATCCATGGTTTCCTGAAAAAGAACCCCAACGGCGGCCAGCATCATGTCTGTTTCGAAGTCGCCGACATCATCGCCGCGCGCGATGCGATGCGGGCGCGCGGCGCAACCGTGCTCGGCACCGGCGAACCGCGCATCGGCGCGCATGGCGTGCCGGTGATCTTTGTCCACCCGCGCGATACCGCCGGCGTGCTGATCGAACTGATGGCGACGCCCGCGGGCCATCACTGACAGACAGCAAAAAGGCGCGGGCCAGGCCCGCGCCTTCGCTTTGGGTCCGGCGGGCCGAGGCCCGCCGTCGCCGAATCAGCCTTAGTTCTTGCGGCCGCTGAGCAGCCAGCCGATGACAAAGCCGAGCGCGATACCGCCGGCGAGAACCGCAACCGGCTGTTCCTGCACCGTCTGGCGCACCTTGGCGGCGCTTTCGTCGGCGATGCGCTGGGCGCGTTCGCGGGCTTCGCGGGCGGTTTCCGGTGCCTTGTCGGCCCATTCCTTGACCTTGCCGCTGGCCTTGTCATAGGCGTCCTTGGCTTCGCCATAGACCTGCTGGGCCTTGCCCTTCAGCTCGGTGATCTTGCCATCGACTTCGGTCTTGGTGTCGCCGAATGCGCTGCCGACCGCGCCCTGCACGGTACCGGCTGCCTCGTTGAAGCCGCCTTCGATGGTTTCCTTGTTGATCGCCATGGCCAGTTCCTTTCGGGGGGAGAATGAGGCGGCAGAGATAGGAGCCCCCGCCGCTGTTTGAAAGAGGAGCCTTTGAAACGCCTGATAGCGGCGAAGGTTCAATCGTCGCCGCGAACTTTGTTACGGCCCTGTTTTACACCCGATCGCACCGCCTTGCCAGCCAGCCGGCGTTCCTTGGCGCCTTTGCTCGGCTTCGTCGGCTTGCGCTTGACGGGTCGCACCTCGGCGGCGACGACCAGCGTCTGCAATCGCTCGCGGGCATCGGCGCGGTTGCGTTCCTGGGTGCGGAAGCGATCGGCGGTGATGACGATCACGCCATCGCGCGTCAGCCGGCTGCCCGCCAGCCGCATCAGCCGCACCGCGACATCGTCGGGCAGGGATGGCGAGGCGCGCACATCGAAGCGCAGTTGCACCGCCGACGACACCTTGTTGACGTTCTGGCCCCCCGGCCCCGAGGCGCGGATGAAGCTTTCGTCGAGCTCGGTTTCGGGGATGATGATCGGCATGGCGGCGCCCTGATAGGGCATTTCCCCCGCCTGCCAAATGCCGCTATGGCTGGCGCGACCCCAAGCGGAGACTGCCATGCTGATCGTCCACCATCTCAACAACAGCCGGTCGCAGCGCATCCTGTGGCTGCTCGAAGAGCTTGGGCTGCCCTACACGATCAAGGCCTATAGCCGCGATGCCGTCACCAACCTGGCCCCGCCCGAGCTGAAGACCGTCCACCCGCTCGGCAAGTCGCCGGTGCTTGAAGATGACGGCCGCATTGTCACGGAATCGGGCGCGATCACCGACTACATCATCCGCCGCCATGGCGGTGGTCGCCTTGCGCCGGCGCCGGGCACCGACGCCCATGAAACCTATCTCGAATGGCTGCATTTCGCTGAAGGGTCGGCGATGACACCGTTCCTGCTGGCGCTGTACACCGCGCGGCTCGGCGACGCCGCGGCACCGCTGCAGCCGCGCATCCAGGAACAGATCGGCGCGCATGTCGCCTATTTCGCCGCCCAGCTTGGCGACAACGACTGGCTGGTCGAAAACACGCTGTCGGGCGCCGACATCATGATGAGCTTCATCGCCGAAATCGCCGCGGCGCAGGGCCTTGGCGCGCATTTCCCCAATGTCGCGGCCTATGCCAAGCGGCTGCAGGCACGGCCCGCGTGGCAAACGGCAGCGGCCAAGACCGAGCCGTACAACTTCACCCAGAAGTAGCGGCGCGCCGGGCCAGCAGCCGCGGCCCGAACAGATTGACCGCGAGCCCACCGATGATCAGCGCGGCCGCTGCCAGCTTCCAGCCTGGCAGCGGCTCGTGCAGCCACCAGGCGGCGGCGCCCATGCCGAACACCGGCACCAGCAGCGCCATCGGCGCGACGCTGCCGGCGGGGTAGCGCGCCAGCAGCCAGCCCCAGGCGCCATAGCCGAACATCGTGTTGCCGATCGATTGCCACAGCACCGTGGCCCATACGCCGGGGCCGGCCGCGGCCAGCGCCTGCGCGATCCTTGGCCCGCCTTCGAATATCAGCGCCAGCGCGAACAGCGGCGGCACCGCGAACAGCGACGACCAGACGACGAACGCCAGCATGTCGACCCGGCCGATCCGCCGCGACACCATGTTGCCGAGCGACCATGACAGCGCCGCGCCGAGCACCAGCGCCACCCCCAGCGGCGTCGTGGTGCCGCCGGTATGGCCAAGGATGATGGCGATGCCGGCGATCGCCAGCGCCAACGCCGCATATTGCACCGGCACCAGCCGTTCGCCGGTGCCGCGCATCGCCAGCCCGATGGTGAACACCACCTGCGTCTGCACGACCAGCGAGGCAAGCCCCGGCGCGATCAGGCCATCGATCGCGATGAACAGCAGCCCGAACTGGCCGACGCCGATATAGAGGCCATAGAGCGCCAGCTCGCGCAGCGGCACCGCCGGGCGTTTCAGGAAGAAGATCAGCGGCACCACGGCAAGGGTGAAGCGCAGCGCCGCGAACAGCAGCGGCGGCAGCGCGTCGAGGCCGAGGCGGATGACGACGAAATTGGTGCCCCAGACGGCAACTACCGCCAGCGCCAGCAGGAACGCCCGGGGCGAAAAGCCGCCGATCGTCATGCGATCCGGTGGGTCCGCGGCCGTGCCAGCGTATAATAGGCGACCAATGCGGCGACCAGCGCCGTGAAGATCACTGCCGAAACCGGCACCGCCGTATCGTCGTGCAACGCCGCCGCCGTCGCCGACGCCACCGCCCCCAGCGCGAAATTCGCCGCCCCGAACAGCCCCGATGTCGTACCAGCGCGAAGCGGATCGACATTGAGCGCCCCCGCCAGCGCGTTAGCAGCGATGAAGCCATTCGACGTCAACACGGCAAAGATGCCCGCCATGATCCACCATTTCGACAGGCCGAGCGTCGTCGCCAGCAGCAACGCCACCCCGAACGCCACCGCGAACAGGCAGGCAACGCCCAGGATGCGATCGGGCGAATGTTTCAACAGCAGCCGCCGGTTGACCTGGCTCGACCCGATGACGCCGACGGCGATGACCGCAAAGATCAGGCTGAACTGGCCCGGCGTGAAGCCCCAGATGTCGATCATCAGGTCGGGCGCAGTGGCGATATAGCCGAACAGCGTCGCGCCATTGCAGGCGCTGACCATCGTGTAACCGAGCAGCCGGCGATTCTGCAGCAAATCCCAATAGGCGCCGGCGACCGATTCGCCGCGCGCCTTGGCCTCGGTTTCCGGCGAGCGGCTTTCATCCAACCGCAGGAACACCGCGGCGCCGATGGCCGCGCCGATGGCCGCGAGCGCGACGAACACTGCGCGCCAGCTGAAAGCCAACGCCAGCCAGCCGCCGACCGACGGCGCGACCAGCGGCGCCACCGCCAGCACCAACACCAGCAGCGAGAAAATCCGCGCCGAATCGCGATGGTCATAGCGGTCGCGGACCACGGCGCGCGCCACCACCATCCCGGCGCAACAGCCCAAAGCCTGGGCAAAGCGCCCGGCGATCAGCCAGTCGACCGACGGCGCAAAGGCACAGGCCAGGCTAGCGACGACATAGACGAGACAGCCGAACAGGATCGCCGGCCGCCGGCCCAATCTGTCGCTCGCCGGGCCGTAAACCAGCTGGCCCAGCGCCATGCCGATGAAGAAGGCCGAAAAGGTCAGCTGCACCTTCGCCGGCGACACGGCGAAATCGCGCGCGATGATCGGCAAGGTCGGCAGATACAGGTCGATGGTGACCGCGCCGAACGCCGTCAGCGATCCGAGCAGCAGGATTTCGCCGCGGGTGGGCACGCGGGGTTTCAGGGAGGCGGGCGCATTCATTGTGCGTTGCCGCATAGGGGAGACAGTGGCGTTGGTCGAGGGGGCAGCAGGTCGCGCAAAAAGGGGGCGCCGCGTTGCCGCGACGCCCCCCTTCACGAACAGCCTATGGGCTGTCAGGCAGCAACGATCGTCGTCTTGCGGGCGCGCATCGACGCACCGACAAAGGTGAAGCCGACGAGCAGCATCGCCCATGCGGCAGGCTCGGGCACGGCGCCAGTAACCGGCGGCGTGTCGAGCGCAGCCGCCGTCACGGTCAGGCCGGCAACCTGGAAGGCCGTCGGGCCGCCGGCATTGGCCAGCACGAAATCAAGGTTGTTGATGCCGGTCGTGAAGAACGAACTGGTACCGAACGCCGTCAGCGTCGTGAAGCCGGTTGCGGCCGCAACGAAGTTGCCGTTCAGGAAGATCGACAGCGAGTTGTCCGAAAGCGTCTGGCCCGAAAGCGTCGCATTGGCAAAATCATAGCCGGTCATATTGAACGTCGTGCGGAACGTCGTCGACGTCCCATCGACGCCGAAATCGGTGCCCGTCGCATTGACGATGCGCGACAGCGGGCCATCCTGAAGATAGGCGGGGTTGTAATAGGTCAAGGCGTTCGAACCGGCGACAACGCCCGGCTGGGTGCTGGCAACAACGAAGTAATTGGCATCGACCTGGCCATCACCGGTGGCCAATTCGGTGCCACCGATACCGAGACCGGTGTTGTAGACGCCCGGAACCTGAACGGCGCTGGCGGCGCCGGCCATCAGCAGCATCGAAGCAACGAAAGGTACACGCAACTTGGTAACAATATTCATTGATATACTCCTGACGGCAACTGTCCGCCACACAAAGCGAAGCAATTTTCATGCCAAGTCAGTTTTTGGCCGCTACCGGCGCAGGATTCGTTGCATTCAGTTAACGGGTACTATCAATGTGTAAAAGTTTTTTACAGTCGAAACAGTCTATATGACATCGAGCCGGAACGTTCCGGCTGTTTAATTGGTCACGTTATTGATGATTTAGTGGAATAATCACACAAGAGTTCGGAACCTCGAGGGTCCATAGGCGTTAGGTGGCGTCATTGAACTGCCGGCACAGTCAGCATTGTTGCCCGGCATAATCGGCGACCCGTTCATTATGCCAGCGCACGATCGCGCGTCTGGAGCTTTTCAAGCGAATGGTTTCGCGGATCATCCACGTCGCAAGCACGCTTGTACCATGTCGCTGCTTCAGGTCGTATCACGGAGGTCCCGGCAACACGTCTGGCGTCAGGCCCGCGCGCCCGTCACCACCCCGACCGAATTGTGGCGCAACGCCTCCAGCACCGTCGCCACGATCGCGGGCGCGTCCAGCCCGGCTTCGGCGTACTGCTTCGCAGGGTTGTCATGGTCCTGGAAAATGTCGGGCAGGCGCAGGGTGCGGACCTTGAGGCCGGCATCGGTCAGGCCTTCGTCGCTGAGCCAGATCAGGACGTGGGCGCCGAAGCCGCCGGCGGCGCCTTCCTCGATCGTCACCAGCACTTCATGGGTGGCGGCGAGGTGGCGGATCAGGGCGTGGTCGAGCGGTTTGGCAAAGCGCATGTCGGCGATGGTCGTCGACAGGCCCTTGCTTTCCAGTTCCTCGGCGGCCCGTTCGGCTTCCTGCAGGCGGGTGCCGAGCGACAGGATGGCGACGGTCTTGCCTTCGCGGACGATGCGGCCCTTGCCGATTTCCAGCCGCGTCGGCACGGCCTGGATGGCCACGCCAGTGCCTTCGCCGCGCGGGTAGCGCACGGCGATCGGCCCGCTGTCGTGCAGCGCCATGGTGTGGACCATGTTGGTCAGTTCATTTTCGTCCGATGCCGCCATGACGACGAAATTGGGCAGCGTCGCCAGATACGCCACGTCGAAGGCGCCGGCATGGGTGCACCCATCGGCGCCCACCAGCCCGGCGCGGTCGATGCCAAAGCGCACCGGCAGGTTCTGGATGGCGACGTCGTGGACAACCTGGTCATAGGCGCGCTGCAGGAACGTGCTGTAGATCGCGCAGAACGGCCGCATGCCCTGCGCGGCCAGGCCGGCGGCAAAGGTGACGGCGTGCTGTTCGGCGATGCCGACATCGAAGGTGCGATCGGGGAACGCCTTGTTGAAGCGATCGACGCCGGTGCCCGATGGCATCGCGGCGGTGATGGCAACGATGCTCGGGTCGCGCTTGGCTTCGGCGATCAGCGCGTCGCCAAAGACGTTCTGATAGGCCGGCGCCTTGGGCGTCGATTTCTGCTGGGCGCCGGAAATGACATCGAATTTCTGCACGCCGTGATATTTGTCGGCGGCGGCTTCGGCGGGCGCATAGCCCTTGCCCTTTTGCGTCACGACATGGATCAGCATCGGGCCTTCGGCAGCATCGCGGACATTTTCGAGCACCGGCAGCAGATGCTCGAGATTATGGCCGTCGATCGGACCGACATAGTAAAAGCCGAGTTCTTCGAACAACGTGCCGCCGCCCTGCGCCATGCCGCGGGCATATTCCTCCGCCCGCGCCGCGGCCTTTTTCAGCGGCGGTGGCAGCGTCTTCCTCGCGATGCTCTTGATGGCTTCGCGCAGTTCGAGAAACTGCCGCGACGACAATAGCCGCGACAGATACGCCGACAGCGCACCGACCGGCGGCGCGATGCTCATGTCGTTGTCGTTGAGGATCACCACCAGCCGATTGCCGGCCTGGGCGGCGTTGTTCATCGCCTCATACGCCATGCCGGCCGACATCGAACCATCGCCGATGACGGCGATGGCCTTGCCGGGCTGGCCCTTCAGCTTGTTGGCGACGGCGAAACCGATGGCGGCAGAGATCGACGTGCTGCTGTGCGCGGCGCCGAACGGATCATATTCGCTCTCGGTGCGCTTGGTGAAGCCGCTGAGGCCGCCGCCCTGGCGTAGCGTGCGGATGCGGTCGCGGCGGCCGGTCAGGATCTTGTGCGGATAGGCCTGGTGGCCGACATCCCAGATCAGGCGGTCGGCGGGCGTATCGAAGACATAGTGCAGCGCGACGGTCAGTTCGATCACGCCCAAGCCGGCGCCGAGATGGCCGCCGGTCGTCGACACCACGTCGATCATTTCGGTGCGCAGTTCGTCGGCCAGCTGGCGCAAATCGCCATGCGAAAAGCGCTTCATGTCGGCCGGCACATTGACTGTGTCGAGCATCGGAGTCGAAGGTCTTTGAGTCACCAAGGCTCACCGGTTTTGTTGATTCTTGATGACACTGCTAGCCGTTTGGCATGGCCCTGTCGATGCAAAGCGGCGTCGCGGCGCCGTCGGCGCCCACGATCAGCCGCAGTCGGTGACTTCGATCATGCGCAATCGGCGCCCGCCGTCAGGCGCAATCCGCACAGCGCCCGCGAACCTCGATCACCGGCTTGTCGGGGCGAAATCCGCTGGCCCGCGCCGTATCGCGGATGCGCGCCGTCAGTTGGTCGTCATCGACATGCGTCGCGCGGCCGCAGCCATCGCAGACGAGGAAGATGCAATCATGCTGGCAGCCCGGATGGGCGTTGGCGAGATAGGCATTGGCGCTTTCGACGCGCATCGCGACGTTGCTGGCGACGAACAGGTCGAGGATGCGATAGACGCTGTTGGCAGCCACCCGGCGGCCCTGCGCAGCGCTGACGGCATCGGTCACATCATAGGCGCTGGCTGGCTTGTCGAACCCCGCCAGCGCGCTGAACACCGCGGCGCGCATCGCCGTCCATTGTTCGCCGGCGGCGACCAGCGCGCGTTCGGCGGCGGTGGCAAGTGCCGGGCCGGTGCCGACGCTGTGGTCATGATCGTGAAGGGTGGCCATACCGACAATATCGGCCTTAGCCGCGCTTGCCGCAAGCCGTCAGCAGCAGCGGCAAGCGCGCAGGTTGAGCAAATGGGCGGTGCCGAGCAGGATGACGCCGGTAACCGAAAGCGCGATTTCGCTGCCGCCGTGGCCGACGAGCAACGATGCCGCCATCAGCGCGATGCCCACGGCACCAAGCAGCGCAATGCCGATGCGGTGGTGGATCGCGACACCGCGCCACAGCGCCACCGCCGCCAGCGGCAGCGCGAGCAGCAAGCCGACGAAATGCACATTGTGACCGAGCAGATCGCCGCTCGCGGCGAACAGCGTCAGCAACAGCGACCCGGCGAGGCAATGCACGAGGCAGAGCGCCGACAGCGTCATCGCCGATTTGTCGAGCAGGCTGGAGAATCGCTGGGCCATGAAACGAGTGGATATATTGTTACATCACCGGTTGCAAGCCCGCGACGTTCCCGCGCTTGGCGACGGCGCCGCGAGCGACTAAACGGCGCGCATGGCCACACTTGCCGCCTCCACCCCCGCCCTCGCCCGCGCCGAAGCCGCCGCGCGCCCGCGCGCCATTGCGGCGTGGCTGTTCGTCGTCGCCGCCATGGTCTTTGCCATGGTCGCTGTCGGCGGCATCACCCGGCTGACCGAATCCGGGCTGTCGATCACCCGCTGGGCGGTCGTTTCGGGCACTCTGCCACCGCTGAACGATGCAGCCTGGGCGGCGGAGTTCGAGGCCTATCGCGCGACATCGCAGTACCGGCTGCTCAACCAGGGCATGGATCTCGCGGCGTTCAAGCACATTTTCTTCTGGGAATATGTCCACCGCCTGCTCGGCCGGCTGATCGGCGTGGCGTTTGCGCTGCCGCTGGCGTGGTTCTGGCTGCGCCGGGCGATCCCTGCCGGCTATAAACCGCGCCTGTTCGCGCTGCTGATGCTCGGTGGGCTGCAGGGCACGATCGGTTGGTGGATGGTGTCGTCGGGACTCGTCGACCGTGCCGCGGTCGCGCATGAACGGCTGGCGGTGCACCTGTTCACGGCGCTGACAATCATGGCGGGGTGCATCTGGACGGCGCTCGATCTGCGCCGCGACGGCCGCCCGGCCATTGACCGCCCGCACCGCTGGGTGGTGCCGTTCGCGGCGCTGCTCGCTGTACAGATCGTCTGGGGCGCCTTTGTCGCCGGGATGCGCGCCGGCCATGTGTCGGACACCTGGCCGCTGATGTTCGGCAAACTCGTGCCGCCCGACCTGGTGACGCAGGCCGCCGACCTGATCGACAGCCCGCTGACCGTGCATTTCATCCATCGCAGCCTTGCCATCATTGTCGCGCTGGCGGCGCTGCACATCGCTGCAAAGCTGTGGCGCGCGGGCGCCGGGCCGCGGGCGCTGGCGCTGGGCGGTGCCGTGGTGGCGCAGTTCGGCCTTGGCGTCGCGACGGTGCTCAGCGGCGTGGCCATCCCGCTGGGCGTCGCGCATCAGGCGGTCGGCGCGCTGCTGGTCGCGGCGACGGCCTGGGCGGCGCATTGGGCGGTGCAGAAATCATGAACGCAAGGAACGTCCTCGGCGGCGAACTGGCGCTGTGCTCGACCGACCCGATGACCGGCTGGCACCGCGACGGCTGCTGCAACACCGATGCCAGGGACGAGGGCCGCCACACCGTCTGCGCCGTGGTGACGGCGGAATTTCTCGCCTACAGCGCGTCGGTCGGCAACGACCTGTCGACGCCGCGCCCCGAATATGGCTTCCCGGGGCTGAACCCCGGCGACCGCTGGTGCCTGTGCGTGGCGCGCTGGGAGGAAGCCCGCATCGCCGGCTTTGCGCCTGAAGTCGTCCTCGAGGCGACACACGCCAAGGCGCTGGAGACGACCGCGCTCGGCCATCTGCAGGCGCATTCGGTCGCCACCACCGCCGGATGACCTGGGACGGCGCGCCGTTCGGCGGTGCCAAGCTGGCCGCGATGCTTGGCGATGCGCTGCTCGTCTATCGCCGTGACGACAATCCCGACATTCCGTTTCCGGGCCTGCTCGATCTGCCCGGCGGCGGCCGCGAAGGCCTTGAAAGCCCCGCCGAATGCGCGCTGCGCGAACTGGCGGAGGAGTTCGGGATCAGCATCGGCACCGATCGCATCCATTACCACCGCGCCTATCTGCTCGGCGACGGTGCCACCGTCTCGCATTTCCTCGCCGTCCGCATCACCGATGCCGAGGTTGCCGCGGTGCGCTTTGGCGATGAAGGCCAGGACTGGGCGCTGCTGCCGGCAGCCGATTTCATCGCCGACGAAGATGCCGTGCCGCGGCTGCGCGACTGGCTTGGCCATTATCTGGCGGCGGATGCGACGATACGGTATTTGGATACCGCACCCGAAAACCCCGGAAAAGCTTGACCCAAACGCCGCTTTGCGCGATATCGCCGCCATCCGGCTGGGGTTCCGCCCCGGCCGTTTCGCTTTTTTGACCGGACGAAAAAATCATGCTCACCCGTTCCACCGCCTCGATCAAGCCCGCCGAGGTCGAGAAGCAATGGCTGATTATCGACGCCGAAGGGCTTGTCGTCGGCCGCCTTGCCAGCCTGATCGCCAACCGCCTGCGCGGCAAGCACAAGGCGTCGTTCACGCCGCACGTCGATTGCGGTGACAACATCATCGTCATCAATGCCGAAAAAGTCCGCTTCACCGGCAAGAAGGCGACCGACAAGATCTATTATCGCCACACCGGCCACCCGGGCGGCATCAAGGAAACCTCGCCGGCCAAGATCCTCGAAGGCCGTTTCCCGGAACGCGTTCTGGTCAAGGCTGTCGAGCGCATGGTGCCCCGTGGCCCCCTCGGCCGCCAGCAGATGCGCAACCTGCGCGTCTTCAAGGGCACCGAGCATCCGCACACCGCCCAGAACCCCACCGTCGTCGATGTTGCCGCGATGAACCGCAAGAACTCGACCCTCACCGCCAACGAAGCTGGCGACAAG
>JBBQKM010000009.1:0-25624 GCA_038326915.1 Sphingomonadales bacterium | reverse complement strand
GATCGGGTGCTGCGCCATGGCGGCAAGGATCGCGGCGTCATCGGCGTCGACAAGACCAAGCGTTTCGGCCGGCGTGCCCTTCACCCGCATCAGCGCCTTTGCCCCGCCCACCGCCGCGGCCGCGGTGGCGATCGCGGCCGGCGCCGGCACATCGCGCAGATAGTCGACGACGATTGGCTCGACCCCGGTGGCGCGGATCATCGCCAGCGCGTTGCGCGAGGTGCCGCATTTCGGATTGTGCCAGATGGTGACGGTCATCCGCAGCAGGCCTTAACCGCTTTCGGCGCCAGTGCCGGCGCGCAGCAGGCGCCATCGGCGGCATTGGCCGATGTCGCCAGCCGGGCCAGCGCCGGCGACGTGCCATAATCGGTCGCAGCGCCGCTGGTCAGGAAGGTTTCCCACACGACACCCTGCGGATCGCTGATCCAGGCCTTTGTCGACGTGGCGTAGCAGCAGGTGGTGGCGCCTTCATCGAGCACCGGACCATCGGCGCGCGCCAGCCGCGCCGCGACCTCGGCAAGTTCGGCTTCGTCTTCGACCTGGATGCCGAGATGTTCGATGCCGCGCCCGGCATGGCCGGTGGAAATCGCGAAATTGACGCGCGGATCCTCGATCATCCATTTGGCATAATCGGGCTGCACCACCGTCGGCTCGGCAGCGAACAGCGTCGAGTAAAACCCGATCGACGTCGGCAGGTCGTCGACCCCGACATGGACGTGCAGGCGCTTCATAGTGAATTTCCTTCCAGGGACTTGGCGGGCATTGCCGTGCCGATGTCGCGCAGACGGTTTTGCAGCGACAGGCTGTCCAGCCCGCGGAAAGGCAGGCTGGCAAACAGGCTGATCCGGTTCTGCAGCAACCGGTAGGTATCGTAGAACACCGCATAGCGTTCGGCGGCCGGCCCTTCGAACGCTGCCGGGTCGGGCAGCCCCCAATGCGCCGTCATCGGCTGGCCCGGCCACACTTCGTTGGCGGCATTGTCACAGACGGTGAAAACGAAATCGAGCGGCGGCGCGCCGGCGACCGCGAACTCTTCCCAGCTTTTCGATCGCAAAGTGCCGGTATCGTGGTTGAGCTTGGCGAGGATGTCGAGCGCTGTCGGGTCGACATGGCCGCGCGGCATGGATCCGGCGGAAAATGACCGGAACCGGCCAAGGCCTTCACGCGCCAGGATCGCCTCGGCGATGATCGATCGCGCGGAGTTGCCGGTGCATAGGAACAGCACGTTGAGCTCGCGATCCCAGTTGCGGTCGGTCATCGTGCGCCCCCTTGCTATGCAGCCACGCTGGCGGGTGCGCAGCCGGCACCGCTGCAGCAGTTTTCCGTCAGGAAATCGACCAGGCCGCGCATTGCCGCAAAGTCGGCGGCATAGCGCCGTTCGCGGCCGCGGGCTTCGGCGCGCACCAGCCCGGCGCGGCGCAGATGGGCGAGGTGGAACGACAGCGACGACGCCGGCAGGCCGAGATCGGTGGCGATATCCCCGGCGAGCCGGCCATCAGGGCCGGCGACGACGAGCAGGCGGAACACCGCCAGCCGGTGCGGCTGCGCCAGCGCGGCGAGGCGATCGACCATCATGGCAGGAACTATTTCCATAATTCTGGAATTATCGAACCATTTTCGCCGCGTGTCAAATGTTGGTTCGCGGCAAACTGTCGGCTGGCTTTACACTTGCTCGCAGGCGGTCGCGGTCGGATCAGGCTGGGGCAGCCAAAATCAGTTGCTTACCGAATTGTTAAAATTTGGCATAAAATTTGCATCGTTGCTAATAAGGTGGCTGCAATGTTGCCAGGTCGCGTCGTCGAAATCGGAAACAGGGGTCAATCCATGATGCGTTTGCTTACGTCCGCCTGCCTGCTTGCCTTTGCCGCGGCTTCGCCTGCGGCAGCCAATCTGCTGATCAATGGCGATTTCGAGGGCTCGACGAGCCAGACTGCCACACCGCCCGGCTGGACCAATATCGGCCATACTGATGGCGTCATTGCCTACAGCGCCTTTGCTACCCCGGCCTATAACGGCAACTACTATTACGATATCGGTGGTTTCGGCGGCGCGACGCCGGCACTCGGCGACGGTATCACCCAGACCGTCGCAACGGCTTCCGGCCTGTATACGCTGACCTTTGGTTTCAGCGGCGAAAACACCGCCGGAACGACGACCGTTCTCGACGTCCTGATCGGTTCGCAGTTGAGCCAGTTCACGATCGTCGCCGACAACAGCGGTGTGTTCAAGCTGCCGTTCCAGACGGCATCGATCAACTATCTTTCCACCGGCGGGCCGACGGCGATCAGCTTCACGATCTCCTCCAGCACGGCGGTCGGTTTCAACGATCCGCTGATCGACGGTGTCAGCTTTGCGTTGGCCGGCCCCGGTGGCGGCGTGCCCGAGCCTGCGAGCTGGGCGATGCTGATCGCTGGCTTCGGCCTTGTCGGTGCCGCAGCGCGCCGCCGCCGGGTCGTTGCCGCGGCCTGATTGCGCGCCATTCCGGTTTCGGCGGGCGGGGTTTTCCCCGCCCGCCAAATCGGCTGCATCGACCGCCGGTCAGGATGTCCACGGCAGATAGCGGTTCTTCAGCGCGGTGGCGCCCAGCATCACCAGCAGTCCGAACCCCAGCACCGCCAGCATCATCGCCTGGCCCGGCACGACGCCGGCCGCCTGCACCGCGATGATCGCCGCCTTGGCCAGCGCCACGACGACGACGTGCAGCGCATATACAAACAGGCTGTTGCGCCCCAGCAGCAGCAGCGGCGGCAGCGCGAGAAAGGCGCTGACCGCCCGCGCCAACCGCGGCAGGGCGCGTGTCGCCAGCAACCAGAACAGCAGATAATAGGCGGCAGCGGTGACCAGCAGCGCATGCACCGACAGCAAGATGTTGCCGCCGCCGAACGGCCCGCCGTGGCGGAAATGGCGATAGGCCAGCGCATAGCCGGCGAGCAGCGCCACGGCGGCCAGCGCGGCCCCGGCGCGCGGCCGCCCGGCGCCGGTTTCGAACCAGCGCCGGTCGGTCTTGTAGCGATAGCCGAGCGCGAGGCCGGCAAAGAACAGCACGCCATAGGACAGCGGGTTGAAATGTCCCATCACCCCGAACCATTGTCGCCAGTCGAACCCGGCGGCGACGATCATTGCCGACAGGCGCTGGTCGAGACCCAGTCGCGCGACCAGCGCCGCCAGTGCAACCGCAGCCCAGAACGCGCCGACCCGCCCGCCGGCGAGCAGCGCAAAGGCCGGCGGCACCAGCGGCAGCAACACCAGGTTGAGCACCAATATGTCGAGATTTTCGGGCATCACGACGAGGCTGAAGCTTTTCAGCACCAGCGCCCATAGCGGCTGGCCGGCGGGCTGGCGCAGGTCGATCCCCGCAAGGCCGGCGGCGACCAGCAGCACCAGCGCCAGCGTTGCGGCGACCTGATAGCCATAAACCCAGCGCAGGCGCCGCCCGACCGTCTGCCAAAGCCCGCGCTGGCCGTTGCGGCTGTGGACGCCGACATAGGACAAGGCGACGACGAACCCCGACAGTGGCAGGAAGAATTCGATGTCGCCGACCGGCAGCCAGCGGCTGTGGCGGGTGTAATTGCCCCAAGAATAAAGCCCGATCTCGAGCATTTCGATACAGAAATGCGCCACGTACATCGCCACCAGCAGATAGCCGCGGATGCCGTCGAGCAGCACCAGCCGCGCTGCTGCCGCGGTTGCCGGACGATCGGTCAGGGTGGCGGCGGTCGGCACGGATCTGTCGTTTCGGGTGGTTCGGCCGGCGCCGTCAAGGCGAAATGCGCGACCTGCCAACATCGCGGCTTGACGGTGCGGCCCCGCGTGGCAGGAGGGGGTGCAACGCGCAAAAGGGGAAAATCGACATGGCCGGACCATTGCAGGGGCTGCGCATCATCGAACTGGCCGGCATCGGCCCCGGGCCGTTCGCGGCGATGATGCTCGCCGATCATGGTGCCGAGGTCATCCGTATCGATCGCCCCGGTGCGCGGATCGATGCGCGCGACCCGCTGCTGCGTTCGCGGCGGCTGATCGGCGTCGATCTGAAATCACCCGAAGGCAAGGCGAAGGTGCGCGCCCTCGTCAAATCCGCCGATGGCCTGATCGAAGGGTTTCGCCCCGGGGTGACCGAACGGCTCGGCCTCGGCCCCGATGAACTGCTCGCCGACAATCCCCGGCTGGTTTACGGGCGGATGACCGGGTGGGGCCAGACGGGGCCCTATGCCCATGCCGCCGGCCACGACATCAACTATATCGCGCTGGCCGGCGCGCTCCACGCTTATGGCCGCGCCGGCGAAAAGCCGACGCCGCCGATCAACATGGTCGGCGATTTCGGCGGCGGCGGCATGATGCTGGCCTTTGGCATGGTCTCGGCGCTGCTCCACGCGCAAAAGACCGGGCAGGGCCAGGTCATCGATACCGCGATGACCGATGGCGCCGCCGTGCTGATGAGCATGATCTGGGGTTTCCGCGCCAACGGCATCTGGAGCGATGATCGCGGCACCAACATGCTCGATACCGGCGCGCATTTCTACGACACCTATGCGACGGCGGATGGCAAATGGCTTTCGATCGGCAGCATCGAGCCGCAATTCTATGCCGAGCTGCGCCGCCTCGCCGGCCTCGCCGACGACCGCGATTTCGATGCCCAGATGGATCGCGCCGCCTGGGGGCCGTTGAAGGACAAGCTGACCGCGCTGTTCCTGACCAAAACGCGCGACGAATGGTGCGCGCTGATGGAAATGACCGATGTGTGCTTCGCGCCGGTGCTGAGCATGGCGGAGGCGCCGGCGCACCCGCACAATGCGACGCGCGGCACCTTCATCGAAGTCGGCGGCGTGATGCAGCCGGCGCCAGCGCCGCGCTATTCGGTAACGGCGACCGATGTGCCGCGGATGACGACGGCGTTCGACGCCGACCTGTGAACCCGGCCACCGATCCAGCGCAATCGCGTGGCCGCCGCTATCCCGAGCCGGCGTCGCCGACACGCACGCCGTTCCAGCGCGATCGCGACCGGATCGTCCACAGCAGCGCCTTTCGCCGGCTGCGCTACAAGACCCAGGTGTTCGTCGCCCCCGATGGCGACCATTTCCGCGTCCGCCTGACCCACAGTCTGGAGGTCGCGCAGATCGCGCGCAGCCTGGCGCGCGCGTTGGGGCTGAACGAGGACCTGACCGAGGCGTTGGCGCTGGCGCATGATCTTGGCCACCCGCCGTTCGGCCACAGCGGCGAGGATGCGCTGGCGGTGGCGCTGGCGCCCTATGGCGGCTTTGATCACAACGCCCAGACGCTGCGGATCGTCACCAAACTCGAAAACCGCTACCCCGGCTGGGATGGCCTCAACCTCAGCTGGGAAACGCTCGAAGGCCTCGCCAAACACAATGGCCCGATCTACGAACCGACCTGGGCGATGGCCGAGGCCGATGCCGGCTTTCCGCTCGAACTCGCCAGCCATGCCGGGCTGGAGGCGCAGGTCGCGGCGCTCGCCGACGATATCGCCTATGACAATCACGATCTCGACGACGGCATCCGCGCCGGGCTGTTCAGTATCGAGGAACTGGTCGCCGAGGTGCCGTTCAGCGCGGTGAGCTGGGCGAGCGTGATGGCGCGCTGGCCGCAGGTAACGGCGCGGCGGCGGCTGGTGCCCGAACTGGTGCGCGACCAGATCGGCCGCATGGTCGATGATCTGCTCGCTGAAACCCGCCGCCGCCTTACAGAGGTGCAGCCGCAATCGGCCGCCGATGTGCGCGCCGCGGGGCGCCCGCTGGCGGCGCTGTCGCCGGGGCTGGTGGCGGAAACCCGGGCGCTGAAGGCGTTCCTGCGCGCCCGCATGTATCGGCATCCGCGCGTCGCGGCGCTGCGCGACCCGTCGCAGCTCGTTGTCGCCGGGCTGTTCGAGGCGCTGCACGCACGGCCTGCGGCGATGCCCGGCGACTGGGGCACGGCGACGCCGGCGGATGAGCCCGGCCGCGCCCGCCATGTCGCCGACTTCATCGCCGGCATGACCGACCGTTATGCGCTGAAAACCCACGAACGGCTGATCGGGCCGTCGCCACTGCCATCCGACATTGTCATCTAGGGGGACCGAATGATCGAAATCCATGGCCATAATGATCCGCGCTTTGCCGGCGTGCGCGACGCCTTTGCCGGCAATTTCGCCGCCGGGCGTGTCGATGGCGGCGATATCGGCGCCAGTGTCTGCGTGACGCTCGAAGGCGAAACCGTCGTCGACCTTTGGGCCGGCCACAGCGATGCCGCGGCGACCAAACCCTGGCAGCGCGACACCATCGTCAACGTCTATTCGACGACCAAGACGATGACGGCGCTGACCGCATTGCTGCTCGCCGATCGCGGCGAACTGGCGTTCGAAAAGCCGGTTGCCCATTACTGGCCGGAATTCGCCGCCAACGGCAAGGCGGACGTCACCGTCGCGCAACTGATGTCGCACAGCGCCGGGCTTTCGGGGTTCAAGGAAACGGTCACCAAGGCCGACCTCTATGATTGGGACAAGATCACCGGGCTGCTCGCCGCGCAGGCGCCGTTCTGGGCGCCCGGCACCGCGCCCGGCTATCACGCCATCACCCAGGGTTATCTCGTCGGCGAAGTCGTTCGCCGCATAACCGGGCGGTCGCTGGGCACGGTCTTCCGCACCGAAATCGCCGAGCCGCTGGGCGCCGATTTCCACATCGGCCTGAACGCCAGCGAGGATCACCGCGTCGCCGAACTGATCCCGCCCCCCAAAGGCGGTACGATCGCCGATGTCACCGACCGGCCGCTGACCGCCAACATGGCGACCAACCCGGCAGTCGATCCGCGCGAAACCCGCACCCGCGAATGGCGGGGTGCCGAAATTCCCGCTGCCAACGGCCAGGGCAATGCCCGGTCGGTTGCCGAGATCCAGACCGTGCTGGCCAATGGCGGGGTATCGAAGGGCAAGCGCATAATGTCCGAAGCCGGCGCCCGCCGCGCGCTCGAACCGCAGATCGCCGGCGAGGATATCGTCCTTGGCATCCCGGTCAGCTATGGCCTTGGCTATGGCCTGCCCGGCGGTGCGCTGCCGCTGCCCAACCCCAACAGCTGTTTCTGGGGTGGCTATGGTGGCTCCATCGTCATCGTCGACATGGATGCGCGGCTGTGCATTTCCTATGCGATGAACAAGATGGCGGCGACGACGGTCGGCGACATGCGCGCCTTTGGCCTGGCAATGGCGAGCTGGCAGGCGGTGATGGCCGGGTAGGGCCGGTCAGGCGCGTTCGAGAAGGTCCGCGGCCGACAGGCCGAGCCGATCGATGCGCGCCTGCACACGCGGCCATTCTTCGGTAATGAACTGCTGGCGTTCCTGCGCCAGCAGCGCCCGTGCTGCGCCATCGGCGGCAAACAGGCCGACGCCTTTCTTGGCGATGACTAGGCCGCTTGCCTGCAGGTCGTGATAGGCCTTGGCGACGGTCAAGGGGTTGACCCCGGCTTCGGCTGCCAGCGCCCGCACCGATGGCAGCAGCGCGCCTTCACCCGAAGCAAGGATACGCGACACGATGACGTCGCGAATCTGCCGGTAGATCGGGCGATCGGAGGAGTACATGACTGTCTTATGCCGATGAGACAGTCCGGCGTCAAGCGCCAGGCTTGGCGGCGGCCGGGTCTTGCCTCGCCGTCGAAACGGGCTGTATCACGCTGCCACAACCGGGATTGGAACATCGCAATGCGTCGTACCGCTGTCGTTGCCATCTTGTCGATGCTGGCGTTGATGCTGCCGGGGCTGCCGGCGGCGGCGCAAACGCCCGGCGAACTGGTGGCCTGCGCGGCCATCGCGCGCGATGCCGAACGGCTCGCCTGCTATGACGCGGCGGTCGCCAATGCCTCGCCCGAAGCCCGCGCCGCCAGCGAAGTGCGCGCCAGGGAGACGGCGCGCATCGCTGCCGAGGAAGCCGCCGCCGCCGCCGTGGTCGCCAAGGCCAAGGCCGAAGCCGACGCCAAGGCGCGGCGCGAAGCGTTTGGCGGCGAAACCGTCGCGACGCGCGCCAATCGCTTCAAGGATCGCCCCGAGGAAATCCAGAAGGTCGAGGCCGGCGTGGTCGAGGTGCTCAAGAACCAGTCCGGCCTTGGCGTGTTCGTGCTCGACAACGGCCAGATCTGGCGCCAGGCCGACACGGTCGCGCTGCCCAACGTCCGCAGCGGCGACAAGGTCGAGATCGCCCGCACCATGTTCGGCGGCTACAACATGACCTTCCTGAAGCAAAAGCGCGTGTCGCTCGTCAAGCGCATGCGCTGAACGCGGGCTGCCTCAGATCAGCCACAGCGACTGGAGTTCGCGCACCATGCCGACCGGCAGCGCGGCACTGTCGCCGGCAGCCGCGCCATCCGGCGGCGCATCGCCGGCCTCGAGGTAGCGCCAGCCCTGATGGGCGCGGCGCGGCACCTGCGCCACCGCCACCGGCCCCGGCTGCAGGCCGATGCGGCATTTGACGCCCCATGGCGTCGTCACCATCGCGAGGTCGAGGATCGTCTGGCGGGCGACAATCCGGTGCTTGATGATCCAGAACAGCGACCCGCCGATGAGTTCTTCGGCGCGCTTGGGCATGAAGCGGGTCAGCGAACAGGCTTCGTCGCCCCAGCGTTCGCGCTGCAGCCGGGCGAGGGTTTCGATATCGGGGCAGCCGACGGCCACCTTCGTCAGGTGCAGCATCAGTTGAGGTTGCCGACGCCGACCAGTGTCGCCAGCCCGAGGAACGACAGGAAGCCCATCGTATCAGTGGTCATCGTCACGAACACCGAAGACGCCACCGCCGGATCGGCGCCGAAGCGATCGAGCGCCACCGGCACCAGCACGCCTGCAAGCCCCGCGACCATGATGTTGAACAGCACCGCGGCAGCAATGACGAGCCCGAGCACCGGATTGCCGAACACCGCGGCGGTGCCCAAGCCCATCAGCAGCGCGATCGTCGAACCGTTGAGCATGGCGACGCGGATTTCGCGCCAGATCGTGCGGCGGGTGTTCGATTCGGTCAGCTGGTTGGTCGCCAGCGCGCGCACCGCCACCGCCATCGTCTGGGTGCCGGCATTGCCGCCGACGCTGGCGACGATCGGCGTGAGGGCGGCCAGCGCCACCAGTTTCTCGATCGTCGGTTCGAACGCATAGATCACCGACGACGAGATCATCGCGGTACCAAGGTTGGCGATCAGCCAGCGCGACCGCGTCTTGTAGGTTTCGACGACCGGTTCGTTGATGTCGCCATCGCCGGCGCCCGACAGTTTCAGCGCGTCCTCGCCGGCTTCTTCCTGGATGATGTGGACGATGTCATCGACGGTGATGACCCCGACCAGCCGGCCATTGCCATCGACCACAGCGGCGGAAATCAGCGCGTATTTCTGGAACTGCAGCGCCACTTCCTCCTGGTCCATGTCGACCGGGATCAGCGTCTGTTCGCGCTGCATGACATCGATGACGGCGATGTCGGGCGGGGTGGTCAGCAGCCACGACAGCCGCATTGTGCCGACCGGGCGGCGTTCGGCATCGATGACGAAGATTTCCCAGAAATCGGTCGCCGGATCGATCGTGGCGCGCACGCGTTCGATGACCTCGCCGACGCTGACGTCCTCGGGCACCGCGACCAGTTCGCGCTGCATCAGGCGGCCGGCGGTTTCCTCGGCATAGTTGAGCGCCGCCTCGATATCGGCGCGATCCTCGGGCGCCAGCGCATCGAGGACTTCGCGCTGCTCGTCGTCCTCCAGATCCTCGATGACCGCGACGGCGTCATCGGTGTCGAGCCGGGTGACGACATCGGCGACCTCGCCGACCGACATGGCGGCGAGCACGTCCTCGCGGACATAGTCGTCGAGCTCGGCGATGACATCGGCATCGAGCGCTTCGCCGATGGCACGCGCCAATGGCCCGCGATAATCCTCGGGCACCAGCGCGAACAGGTCGGCGATATCGGCCGGGTGCAGCGGCGCGACCAGCGTCCGCACTGTCTCGTCGGTGTCGCTGTCGAGGCCGGCGATGACATCGGCGACATAGGCGCGGCTCAGCCGGCCCTCTTCCAGGGCCTCGCGCGGAATCTCCGCGTCGGGGTGCAGGGTCGGCTCGGCCATAGGGGGCTTATAGCGGTGTCGGGCGGGAGTGCTACCCGGCAAGCAGGGCGTTGACCTGGCGCAGCGCGCGGTCGCCGGCATCGCTGTCGCGCACTTCGACGGCGAGTGCCGCTTCATCGGTGATCAACCCGTCGATGCCGAGATCGATCAGCCGTTCCATGTCGGCGCGCTTGTTGACCGTCCAGGCATAGACGAGCTGGCCGCGCCGGTGCGATCGCGCGATGAAGCTGCGATCGATCCGCGACTGTTCGACGGCGATGAAGTCCACCGCGAGGCGCGATGGATCGCGGACGTTGAACGACAGCAGATAGCCGATGGGGATTTGCGGCGCGGCGGCGCGCACCTGCGCCAGCGGCGCATATTCGAGGCTCTGGATGACCACCGCGTCGGCCATGCCGGCGGCTGCGACCGCTGCGACCACGCGAGCGGCGAGGCCGGGCTGGTGGTTGCCATAATATTTCAGTTCGATATTGACGCGGGCGCGGCCTTTTGCGGCGCCAAGGAAATCGCCGAGCGTCGGGGCGATCTGCCGGGTGCCGCCGAGCGGGATGCGGCGGATCGCGGCATAGTCGAGATCCCAGACCTTGCGCGCCACGCCGCCGGTGCGTGAAAAATCGCTGTCATGGGCGATGACCAGCACGCCATCGCGGCTCATCTGGACATCGGTTTCGATGGTGTCGGCGCCGGCGGCGATGGCGGCGGCGACGGCCGGCAGGGTGTTTTCGGGAGCGCTTGGGCCGGTGGTGCCACGATGCGCCTGGATGCTGACCGGCCGCGCATCGCCAATGGCCTCCAGCGCCAGTCGCGTGCCGCCGCCGGCCGACGCCAGCAGCGCCGCGGCAAAGCCCACCGGCATCCAGCCAAATCCACGCGGCTGGTCGGGAATCCCTGCGTCGGGCAGCGCCATGCCCGTCGCAGTCGCGGCACAGCGTTCGCGATAAAAGGCGGTCGCCACCCCGGCATCGGCGACGCTGCCCGCCAGCGTGAAGGCAATGCCGACAATGGTGCGCAGCGCGAACAGCAGCAGCAGCCCAAGGGCGAGGCCCGCAACGCTGAGCGCATCGATCGGCCCCAGCGCCGCCAGCACGGCACGTGTCACCAGCCCGCCGGTGGCGGCGCCCAGCGCCCCCAGTGCCACGATCAGCAGCGTGACTGCGAGCACCAGCCCGGCCACCCGGCGCCGCTGCCCGGTGGTCAGCGTCGCCGATCGCGCCAGCGCGGCGTCGGGGCCGGCATTTTCGAACATCACCGCGTGCACCACCAGCCGCCAGCGCACGAACAGCGCCAGCACCAGCGCCACCGACACGAGGGCAGCAAGGCCGATGCCGAACGCGGCGAGCTGGAAGGCCGGTGGCCGCAGCTTGAGATAATAGTTGATGTCGTGCGCCGGCAGCAGCCAGGCGGCGAATCCGCCGGCAACCGCCAGCACCGGCACCAGGCAGGCGAGCCCCGCCAGCGCCAGCCGCGCGCCGAGCCGCACCAGCGTCGGCAGCCGCAACCCGACCATGCGCAGCGCCGCCAGCGACGACAGGCGTCGCCCCTCGGCGCCGGCGAACAGCATTGCCGACAGACCGGCGTGTTCGAGCAGGCGGATGGCGAGCAGCAGCGTTGCCGCCAGCACCAGCGCCGCAAGCCCGCGCCACGACAGCAGGAAGCCGACAATCGCGGTCGAATCGAGCACGCTGCGGCCGATCAGCCAGCCGCCGGCGATGGCGGCAATGGGTGCGAACACCATCGATTCGAGCCCGCGGAACAGCACCGCAAAGGCGGTCAGGCTCCACCAGCGCTGCTGCGCAATCCGGATGGTTTCGATCATTGCGCCCCCGTTGCGGTCATTTGACGGCAATCGCGGCACGGGCGCAACCGCCAGATCAGCATCGGCCCGCCGGCGACTGGTTGTGCGGCGGCGCTACAACCAGGCGCGCAGGGCCAGCCAGGCTTCGCGCTTGGCAGCGAACGACATCGCGGCGTGCGCCGGGCTGCTCGACGGCAGGCGGATCAGTGCCGGCCCGGCGCCGGCGAGCAGCGGCGCCCCCAGTTTGAACGCCGTGGCGCCGTTAAAACCGATTGCGGTGAGTCCGGGCAGGGTGGTGACCAGCGCCGGCAGGGCATTGGCCTCGGCGTCGCGGATGGCGGCATCGAGACTGCCTGGCCGCGTCGCCTTGCCGATGACGTCCCACAGCCCGATCCCCGCCGCCGCCAACGCCTCGAGCCGCGCCGGATAGGCAATCGCCACGAGGTCGGCGTCGATCACCGCACCCACCAGCCGCCAGAACTGGTTCTGCGGATGGGCATAATATTGGCGTTGCGCCAGCGATGCCTGGCCGGGCAGGCTGCCGAGCAGCAGCAGCCGTGTTGCCGGGCCGAGCACTGGGGCAAAGCTGGCGGCGGTGTTCGGGTCGACGGAAGCCATGGCCGGACTATGCCAGTATCGCCCCTCGGCGGCATTGAAAAACCCCGCCGGCGGCTGCCGGCGAGGCCTTCACAATGCAATGCCTGACGATGGCTCAGGCGGCGATATGAGCGCCAAGGGCATGGCGCCGGCGCATCGCGGCACCGACCAGGCCAAAGCCCGCGATCATCAGCGCCCAGCTTGCCGGCTCGGGCACGGTGCCGGCGAGATCGGTGCGGAACTGGAGCGTGTAATTGTCGGCGGCCGTGCTGAACGAATAGACAGTCTGGAAACCACCGTTGGCGATCACCGTGGTGCCGCCGGCGAGCGCCGTCAGCGCGGCAACTTCGCTCGATAGGAACGGAACGTTGAACGCGTTATCGCCCGCGTTGCCCGAGATTGCATAGGTGTGGAGCAGGTTGCCGAGACCGTCTTCGATATTGAAGCCGACCGAGAAGCTCGACAGCAGGATTGCGCCGTTCCACATGCCGTAGCTGCTGGTATATTGCGCGCCGACCGCGACATCCTGAATCAGCAAGCCGTTTTCATAGGTCAAGCCATGCAGGTTCAGCGGCGATGTATAGTCCCACTGGAACAGATAATCAGCGGCACTTGCAGCGCTGGCGGACGCAAGCAGCATGGCGGCTGCGGCGAATTTCGTGATGTTCATAGAACCCCCTGTTGCGTGAAGGGCAATCGCGACCGTGCCGCCCTGTTAACTGCTGACGCGTCGCCACCCTTTCTGGCCCATGCAATTATTGCGCCAGAACGCCTGAACGCATCTTTACAGCGGCTTGGGGAAAGTGTGCGTCGGAAACTGTAATATTTTTTTACAGTAACAAACCGATCGCATCACGGCAGCAGCAGGCTGCCGTCGCCGTAGCTGTAGAAGCGATAGCCGTCGGCGATGGCATGGGCATAGGCCGCCTGCATCGTCTCCAGCCCCATCAGCGCGCTGACCAGCATGAACAGCGTCGATTTCGGCAGGTGGAAATTGGTGACGAGGCCATCGATCGCGCCAAAGCGATAGCCCGGCGTGATGAAGATCGCCGTGTCGCCGCTGAACGGCTGGATCACGCCACCCGCATCGACCGCCGATTCGAGCAGCCGCAGCGACGTGGTGCCGACCGCGATGACGCGGCCACCGGCGGCGCGGGCCGCGTTCAGCCGCGCGGCGGTGGCGGCATCGATGCTGCCCCATTCGGCGTGCATCCGGTGATCGTCCGTATCGTCGGCCTTGACCGGCAGGAAGGTGCCGGCGCCGACATGCAGCGTCACGGTTTCGCGCCCCACCCCGGCAGCGCCAAGCGCCGCCCAGAGTTCGGGGGTGAAATGCAGCCCGGCGGTGGGGGCGGCGACAGCGCCATCCTTCGCCGCGTGCAGCGTCTGATAGTCGCTGGCATCCTGCGCATCGGTCGGTCGCTTGCTGGCGATATAGGGCGGCAGCGGCATGGTGCCGGCGGCGGCCATCGCCACCTCCAGCGGACCATCGCTGTGAAACCGCCACAGCACGGCACCATCATCGCCGCGTTCGCGCACGGTGCCGGTCACCCCGGCGCCGAAATCGACCTCGGAACCGATTTGCAACCGGCGGGCGTTCTTGACGAAGCTCCACCAGCTGTCGACCGCATCGCGCTTGTGCAGCGTCACGCCGATCCGGGCGTCGCCCTTGCGGCCGTGCAACTGGGCCGGGATGACGCGGGTGTCGTTGATGACCAGCACGTCACCGGCGCGCAGCCGGGCGGGCAGGTCGCGCATGATGAAATCGCCGAGTATGCCCCCGCGAACCTCGAGCATCCGCGCGCTGTCGCGCGGTGACACCGGGCGGAGCGCGATGCGCTCCGGTGGCAGTTCGAAATCGAAATCGGCGACGCGCATCGGCCGGTCAGCGCGGCGGCTTGGTCCCAGCCGGCGCCTTTTGTGCCGGCGCCTTCTGGCCAGGGGCCTTTTGCGCTGGCAGGCCGGGCAGCCGCGATGATGCCGCCGCCGCCGGTGCCGCCACAGGCTCCGCCAGTGGCTCCGGCAGCGCCGCCGCCGGAATCGGCGTGAATGCCGGCGGCGGCACATGGTCGGTGCCGATCGAGGCCTTGAGGATCTTGGTCGGGTTTTCGGGCGGTTCGCCGCGCACGATGCTGTCGACGAATTCCATGCCGCTGACGACCCGGCCGAACACCGTATAGTTGCGATCGAGCTTCAGCACCGGCTGGAAAACGATGAAGAACTGGCTGTTGGCCGAATCGAGCCCCTGCGCGCGGGCCATCGACACCGCGCCGCGGACATGGGGCAGATCGTTGAATTCATTGGCGAGATCGGGCAGTTTCGAACCGCCCTGGCCGGTGCCGGTGGGGTCGCCGCCCTGTGCCATGAAGCCGTCGATGACACGGTGGAAGATCGTGCCGTCATAAAAACCCTGGCGGGCGAGGATGCGGACGCGTTCGACATGCTTGGGCGCCACATCGGGGCGCATGACGATCTTTACCCGCCCGCCGGTCGACAGGTCGAGAAACAGCACATCCTCGTCGTTGACGGTGGCGACCATGCCCGGAACATTGGCCGGCGCCGCCATCTTGGGCAGCACCGGCGGCGCCTTGAATTCCTTGGGATCGGGGCGACCCTGCGCGGTGGCAGCGGAGGCGAGACACAGCAGCAGCGGCATGGCCAGCCGCTTCCAGATGGACATCATGATCCGCGCAAACCCTGTTCGGCGACCCGCGCCACCACGTCCGCTGCAACCCGCGGCGTCACGAACTTGCGGATATCGCCGCCATAGACGGCGATTTCCTTGACCAGCTTCGATGCGATCGGCTGCAATGCCACATCGGCCATCAGGAACACCTGCTCGACATCGTCATTGAGCGCGCGATTCATGCCGGTCATCTGGAACTCATATTCGAAATCGCCGGCACCGCGCAGGCCGCGGACGATGATCGTCGCGCCCAGCCGCTCGGCGAACGACATCAGCAATTCGTCGAACTCGACCACCTCGACACCGGCGATCTCGGCGCATTCGCGGGTGACCTGCGCCTTGCGTTCGGCGAGCGTGAACATCGGGGATTTCGACGGGTTGGTGGCGACACCGATGACCAGCTTGTCGACCAGCCGCGCGCCGCGCCGGATGATATCCATGTGCCCCAGGGTCAGGGGGTCGAAAGTCCCGGGATAGACGCCGACACGCATGGGGATTCCTATCGGTCGCGTTCGATGGCGAAACGGGCGATGGCGCGCAGCAGATCGGCCTCATCACCGAAATTGTGCAGGTGCGCGATGGCCTGGTCGATCAGCATCGTCGCCTGGGTGCGCGCCTTTTCGACGCCCATCAGCGATACGAACGTCGCCTTGCCGGCTGCCGCATCCTTGCCGACGGCCTTGCCGGCAGCTTCGGCGCTGCCTTCGACATCGAGCAGATCGTCGGCAATCTGGAACGCGAGGCCGAGATCGCGGGCATAGCCGCGCAGCGGCGTGCGCTGCGTCTCGGGGATGCGGCCCATGATGGCGCCAGCCTCGAGACAGAAACCGATCAGCGCGCCGGTCTTCAGCGCCTGCAGCCGGGTGACGCCGGCGAGATCGTAGAGCTCGTGTTCCGCCACAAGGTCCATCATCTGGCCGCCGCCCATGCCCGACGGGCCCGACGACACCGCCAGTTCGGTGACCAATTCACAGCGCGCGAACGGGTCTTCGTGCGTCGCCGGATCGGCGAGGATTTCAAAGGCCAGCGCGTGCAGGCAATCGCCGGCGAGCACCGCGGTGGCTTCATCAAACGCCTTGTGCACGGTCGGTTTGCCGCGGCGCATGTCGTCGTCGTCCATGCACGGCAGATCGTCGTGGATCAGGCGGTATCAATGGATGCATTCAACCGCGATCGCGACGCGCAGCGAGCGTTCCTTGTCGACATGGAACAGGTCGCAGGCGGCAACGACGAGCAACGGGCGCATGCGCTTGCCGCCGCCGATCGCCGCGTGGCGCATGGCGTGAAACAATTGCGCGCGGCTGTCGCCGGGCACCGGCAGCAGACGGTCGAAGCGCTGGTCCATGGCCTTGCCGATGGCATCGAGCGCGGGTCGCAGGCTCATCGACGCGTGTACCATGTCGGACTTGGCGCTCATTCCGGCGTTCCCGGCTGCGCATTGGGCATCTGGCCGAAAGGCTTGGTGCCGATCGCTTCGCCGGCATCATTCTGCTGGATCGCATCGATACGCTGCGTCGCATCGGCCAGCTTGGCGGCGCAATGCGCCTTCAGCGCCTGGCCTTCGGTGTAAAGGCCGATCGAATCCTCAAGGCTCGCGTCCCCGCCTTCCAGCCGGTGCACGATGGCCTCCAGCCGTTTCAGGGCCTCTTCGAAACTCAGGGCCGCAAGCGCGTTCGCATCCATGGCGCGTGTTTGAACGGGCAGGCCGGGCCGGTCAAGCGGCGGCAGCGGCCCGCACGCTTTGGCCCGGGGCGCGGCGCAACGATCAGGCCGCCAGCGCGCCGCGTTCGGCGGCGATCATCGCGGCAAAGCTCGGCCGCGCCAGCATCGCTGCGACAAAGCCGGTCAACCGCGGATAGGTCGCGGCATCGGGCACGACGCCGGCGTGTTCGAGGTTGGCGAAGGGGCTGGCAACGGCGATGTCCGCCAGCGTCAGGCGATCGCCGACCAGATGGCCGCTGTCGGGCAGCATGGTTTCGATATAGGCAAAGATCGGCGGCAACTCGACAGTTTCGGCGCTGGCGGCAAGGGCAAGGTCGCCGGGGCGGCCCAGGAAACGCGGCGAGACCACACGGTTGAAAAACACCTTGCCGGCGGCGCCGACAAGGATCGTGTCGGCGAATTCATCGAACCAGATCGTCTTGCCGCGCAGCCGGGGTTCGGCCGGAATCAACGCCGGTTCGGGCTGGATGGCCTCAAGATACTGGATGATCGCCGACGAATCGCACAGCGTATAGTCACCGTCGCGCAGCGCCGGGATTTTCCGGAACGGGCTGCAGGCAAGGAATTCCGGATCCTTGGAGCCAAGGCCGATCTGGATCGATTCCAGCGCCATGCCCTTTTCGGCGCCGGCGGCAAGCACCTTGCGCACGAACGGGGACATCGTCGCACCATAGATGATCATTGGCCTTCTCCCCGCGATCGACGTTCGCTTGCCAATCAAGGTGGCGGCGACGACGATGACGGTCAAGTTTGCCGGGGAGAATTGTCGTGACGATCGCCACTGCCGCCGTGCTGCGCGCCCGCGGCGCGCCCTATGCGCTCGAACAGGTCGATCTCGCCGAACCGGGGCCGGGCCAGATCCGGATTCGCGTCCATGCCTGCGGCATCTGCTTCACCGACATCGGCGTGCAGACCTATGAACAGGGCCTGCCCTTGCCGCAGGTGCTCGGCCACGAAGGCGCGGGCGTGGTGGAAGCGGTCGGCCCCGGCGTTACCAGTGTCGCGCCCGGTGACCATGTCGTGCTGTCCTATGCCAGCTGTGGCCATTGCCCGAGCTGCGCCGACGCCGCGCCGCAATATTGCCAGCAGTTCATGGCGCTCAACTATGCCGGCGCGCTGCCCGATGGCCGGGCACCGATGCAGGGTGCGGACGGCCCCGTCGCCGGCGCATTCTTCGGGCAATCGTCGTTCGCCAGCCACGCCATCGCCTATGAACGCAACACGGTGAAGGTGCCCGCCGACCTGCCGCTAGACCTGCTGGCGCCGTTCGGCTGCGGCATGCAGACCGGTGCCGGCACCGTCTACAACAGCCTGGCACCGGCAGCCGGGCAATCGCTCGCGGTGTTCGGCACCGGCAGCGTCGGGCTGGCGGCGCTGATGGCCGCCGCCGACATCGGCTGTACGCCGCTGGTCGCGGTCGATCGCAACGCCGAACGTCTGGCACTGGCGGCAGAGCTGGGGGCGACGCACACCATTCTCGCCGACGGCCGCGACCTGACGCTGGCGCTGCGCGCGATCATGCCGACCGGGATCGATCATATCGTCGACACCACCGGCGTTGGCCCGGTGATCCGCGCCGGGGTGGAGGCGCTGGCCAGCCGCGGGCAGCTGGCGATGCTGGCCGTCACGCCGCCGGGGACCGAAATCACCATCAACCCCAACATGCTGCTCGGCGGCAGGGCGCTGCGCGGTGCCGTTGAGGGCGATGCCGACCCGCAGGTCTTCATCCCCTGGCTGATCGCGCGCCACCTTGCCGGGCGGTTTCCGCACGAACGGCTGATCACGACCTATCCCTTCGCCCGCATCAACGAGGCTGTCGCTGACATGAAGGCCGGCAAGGTCATCAAGCCGGTGCTTATCATGACCTGATGGCGCTGCCGGCGGACGGCGAACGCTCGCTCCGCTATTTGCCGGTAAAGGCGGTCGGCCGTTTTTGCAGGAACGCCGTGACGCCCTCGGCAAAATCGGCGCTGCGGCCGGCCTGCATCTGGTTGCGGCGTTCGACCATCAAGGCCTCGGTCAGCGTCATGTCGAGGCTGTCGCGGATCCCGGCGCGGATCAACGCATAGCTGCGCGTCGGGCCGGCGGCGAGTTTCGCCGCGATTGCCCGCGCCTCGGCCATCAGTTCGGCATCGTCGACAACCTTGTAGACCATGCCCCAATCGAGCGCGGTTTCTGCGGGCACGCGTTCGCCGAGCATCATCATCGCCTGCGCCCGCGCCTTGCCGATCAGCCGCGGCAGCATCCAGGTCGATCCGACATCGGGCACCAGGCCGATGTTGACAAAGGCCTGCAGGAAGTACGCCGATTTCCCGGCAATGACGATGTCGCCGGCCAGCGCGTATGAACAGCCGGCGCCGGCGGCGGCGCCGTTGATCGCGGTGATGAACGGCACTGGCAGCGCGAACAGCCGTTCGAGCAGCGGGTTGAAATGGGTTTCGAGCACCTTGCCGGCATCGACCGGCCCGGCCGGCAGCTTGCTGTCGCTGGCCCCGCCACCGGCACCACCGCCGGCGAGATCGGCGCCGGAGCAAAAGGCGCGGCCGGTGCCGGTCATCAGCAGCACGCGGGCGCTGCCTTCGTCGCGGATGCGGTCGACGGCGTGGATCATTTCGGCAATGACGCCGACATGGAGCGCGTTCATCCGTTCCGGCCGGTTGATGGTCAGCGTGGCGATGCCATCGGTTTCGTCGAAAAGGATGTGTTCATAGGCCATGATGACGGCTCCCCGGCGCGGTTGACGTTAACGTCATAGCGGCTTGGCCGGCCGGGGGAACAGCCAAAAGGGCGAGGGTGTTATTTGGCCCCCGGCTTCGCGACCGGATATTTGGCGAATGCCGCCGCCACCGCATTGCTGATCGTCACGTCGAGGTTGTCGTAGGTCTTTTGCGTCACGGTGCCGACGACAACGCCTTCCCAGACCAGCTGCTTCTTCGCCACATCGGCGATATCGATGTTGAGCGTGCCTTCCTTGTACTGGCTCACCGTCGTCTGGTCCTGGTACAGCGGCCACGTCGAGTACATGCCGCCGCGATAGCCGTAATAGCCGCGGCCATAGCCGACACCCATGGACATCGTCGGCGTCGGCGTCGACGTCACCTTCATCTTGTCGGTCAGCGCCGCGTTGAAATTGACGACCAGCTGCGGATTGGCGGCATCATAGCGCAGCCCGCGGGCATCGAGCTCGCGGCCGGTGGCGGCCTTCAGCGTCTGCGAGACCACGGTCTTGTAGCCGCCCTGGTCGGTGCCGAGCGGATTGGCGAAACCATAGGTCTGATAGCCGCGGAAATCGACGCTCTGGTCCGATACGACGCGCACATCGGGCCCGCTGGCGCAGGCGCCGAGCGCCAGCAGCGACAGGGTGGCGGCGGCGGCAAGCAACTTGGTCATCGAAAATCCCCTTCGAATGTATTGGCGAACCCTATAGCCAAGGTGACCGCAACAAAACGTCCGATACCACGCAATTGATCAGCGCAAGTCCGCGATGATCTCTGCCAGCGCCGCCAGGCAATCGCGACCCAGCGCCTTTGACCGGCCGGGCGACCAGCCGGCCACCGGATCGGGCAGATCGTCATTGTCCTTGAACGGCATTTCCAGCGTCATGGCGAGGCAGCCGAAGCGTTCGGCGACGGCATTGGTGCTCATCGTCAGATTGGCCTTTCCGGCCGACGCCGGCGGATAGCCGACGCGTGTCTGGAAATCCGGCGACAGGCGTTCGAGCCGCGATTTATAGTCGCCGAGCAGCGCGGCCTGGCGGTTGGTGATCGACGGAATCCCCTCGAACCCCGCGATGAACACCTGCGGGATGGCTTCGTCGCCATGCACGTCGAGCGCGAAGTCGCACCCCGTCGCCTGCATCGCGGTCAGCACGCAGAGCACTTCGGGCGATTTATCCGCCGTCGGTGCCGCCCATTCGCGGTTGAGGTTCACGCCGGCGGCATTGGTGCGCAAATGGCCGCGGCACGACCCGTCGGGGTTCATGTTGGGGACGATGTGGAAGGTGGCACGCTGGCGCAGCAGCCTCGCGACCGGGTCGCTGGCATCGATCAGCCGCTCCAGCGCACCCTCCATCCACCATTCCGCCATCGATTCGCCGGGGTGCTGGCGGGCATAGAGCCAGCATTGCAGCGGGCCGTCGCCGATGCGCAGCCGATCGATCGCCTGGCCTTCGATGCTGTGGCCGAGCACATCGGCGCGCACGCCCGGCGCGGCGCCGATGCGCGCGACGAGGTCGTGATGGCGTTCCATGGAATAAGGCGCGAAATAGGCCAGCCACAGCGAATCGCCCGTCGGCGTGACGCGGATGGTCAGCGTGCCATTGCCGGCGGCGGCGTCATAGCTGGTCTCCGCGCGGCTCCAGTCGATCCGGTCCGACGACATGGCGGCGCGATAATTGGGCCAGCCGCCGGGATAGGCGCTGCCGGCCAGATCGACGATGCGGATCGTGCACGGCAGCCCGCGCGCGCCGCTCAGCCGGAAATGGAACCATTGGTAGAAATCGCTGTGCGCGTCCTTGCGGATCGCCAGCTCGATATCGTCGGGGCCGGTGCAGCGCCGCACCACGATGTTGCCGCTGTCAAAGGCGGAATTGATGGCGATCATTTTGCGGTCTTCACCTTGAAGCTTTCACCGTTCTTGCCCGGAAAACCGGTCAGCAATGCCTTGGACAGCGCAGGCACGGCGGCGGTCAGCGCTGCCTGCGGGGCATCGGCGGCGATTTCCTGCACGGCCTTGCCTTCCCAGATCATCGAGCTGTCCGACCGGCGGCGGATCTGCAGGTCGATCATGTTGATGCGGATTTCCGACGTCGGCGCCTTGCCGACCGGGAACGACACGCCGCCGCCGATGCCGCCGCCACCGCCGCCGGTGCCACCACCGATGCCGATGCTGAACGGCGATTGTTTCGGCGGGCCGAGCCGGGTCGTCTGCAACACGTTCAAAACGCCGACATAGGCACTCCGCCCGTCGGCCCCGACCGGGTGCAGGCCGACGGCATCGAGTTCGCGCGCCACGATCGCGGCATGGTTGCGGAATTCGAGGCTGCCGGCATCGGTGCCCGGCGGTGGCACCAGCGCGATCGCATCGCTCGGGATCGGCGTGCCAAGGCTGAAGCGCGTCACTTCGGCCATCGGTGTGCTGGTCGCGCAGCCAGCGAGCAGCAGCGTTGCGGCGAGCGGCACTGCCCAAGCGGTGAAACGCTGTCGGGGGATGGGACGCATCACGCAAACTCCTGCTATCAAAGCTGTTGTCTCAGGTGGCATGGTGGCGCCCGCTTCGCAACGGGCGTTGTGAAATCCGTTGACTCTGGCCGACGCTTTCCCTAGCCAGCCCGCTCTTGCCGCAACCGCATTAATTCAGAGAATTTCCATGAAGGTCCGCAACAGCCTCAAGTCGCTGAAGAATCGCCACCGCGACTGCCAGGTCGTGCGCCGTCATGGCCGCACCTATGTCATCAACAAGACCACCCGCCGCTTCAAGGCCCGCCAGGGCGGAACAACTCCCCTCCCTGCAAGGGCGGGGTCGGGGGTGGGTAAGTAGCGCGGCATGGCGGACACACCCCCCATTCGCGCCCCCATCAAGGCCGTCGTCTTCGATGTCGGCCATGTCCTTTACGGCTGGGACATCGGCGCGCTGTATGAAAAACTGATTCCGGACCGGGCGCATCGCGACTGGTTCCTTGCCCAAGTCGTGACGCCGGAATGGCATTTCCAGCACGACCGCGGTCGGCCCAGCGCCGAAACCATCCCCGAACTCAGCGCGCAATTCCCCGCCGAGGCCGATCTGATCGCCGCCTATGCCCCGCGCTGGCTGGAAACGATCACGGGCCCGGTGCCGGGCGTCCACGACATCGTCGCCGAACTCGATGCCCGCGGCGTGCCGCTGTTCGCGATCACCAATTTCGCCGACGAATTCTGGACGATGTTCCGCCCGACCGCGCCGATCTTCGACCGCTTCCGCGACGTCGTCGTGTCCGGCACCGAACAATTGTTCAAGCCCGAACCCGAAATCTACCGGCTGGCGCTGCGCCGCTTTGGCCTCGCGCCGGGCGAAGGCTTGTTCGTCGATGACCGCATCGAAAATGTCCGTGCGGGGAAGGACCAGGGCTTTCCGGGCCATCATTTCACCAACGCGGCGGCACTGCGCACGCGGTTGGTAGCCGAGGGTTTGCTGGCATACTGACGCCTCCCTTGCCCGCAGGCGGGCGCGGGAGCCGGCTTGACATTTATCACCGATTTGGTTATCAGGGCGAGCGTTTCGCTCCTTGACATTGTGAGGATCGGCAGGGCGCGAGCGGCCAAAATATATCTTGGCGCGCCAAACCCGCAAGCGAGGTGACTTTCGAGACTTTCTGAACGGATGTTAACGTGTGTCATTGAGGTGCCGTCTGCTTTCGACCAAAAAGCGCGCGTCAGGCCAACATCTTGCGCTGGCCGTTGGCTGACGGTCGGTTTGCCAGCAAGGCAACCCTGGGTTGGCCATCATAGGCCCACCCAGACGACTTGAGCATGCTCAGTTGAGCAAGATCCGTGACACTGATAAACTGTTGCGATTGAGAGCGTGCGTTGGATCCGTCTGGAGTGGCCTGTGCACATCGCCCTTCGAATGAGCATGCTGGCGGGGACAGGGCTCGTGCTGGCGAGTTTTTCGCCGGTACTCACGTTCTCGCCGTCAGCGTTGGCGATGCTCGATCCCACCCAGCAGGCAATTTCGATGTGCGGAGGCAGGGGCGGAAACTCGGCACTAACGCAGGAACTTTTGCTGGCCGCATCAGTAGCAGGTCCAGTCGGCCAGCGTTCGGCCGCGATGCCGCTTTACGCCGATCTTGCGGCGCCTCGTTTCCCGGTCACCACGTCAAGCGCCGAAGCCCGGCGCTTTTTTGATCAAGGCGTGATGCTCAACTACGGCTTCAACCATGCTGGGGCCGTTCGCTCGTTCAGGGAAGCCCAGCGCCTCGATCCTGGCTGCGCCCTGTGCTGGTGGGGTGAGGCGGTGGCGCTGGGGCCAAACATCAACGCCCCGATGGACGATCGCGATCGTGGTACAGCATTGGCTGCAATTGACCGGGCGCAGGCGTTGCGCGACAACGCATCGCCGCTCGAACAGGGGCTGATCGAGGCCGTCTCCCGACGTTACTCGCGTGATCCCAGAGCCGATCGCGCTGCGCTCGATGGCGCCTATGCCGATGCTATGGTCGATGTGGCGCACCGCTTCCCGCAAAGCGACGACGCGGCGGTGCTCGCCGCCGAAGCGGTGATGGACACCAGCCCATGGAACTATTGGCAGGCGGACAAGCGGACGCCGGTTGGCCGCAGCGGTGAGGCGGTTCGGCTGATTGAGGCCGTGCTGGCGCGCAATCCCGCCAATCTGCAGGCGTCGCACCTCTACATCCACCTTATGGAAAACAGCGCGGACCCGCACAAGGCGGAAGCCGCAGCCGACCGGCTGGCGCGGCCGCTGGCGCCAAGCGCCGGGCATCTCGTCCACATGCCCGGGCATATCTACGAACGTGTCGGGCGCTATGCCGATTCGATCCGCGTCAATGTCGCGGCTGCGCGTTCGGACGAAGCGTATATCCGCAGCACCAACGACAAAAGTCTCGTCCGCTACGGTTACTACCCGCACAATATCCACTTTATCGTAACCTCGGCACAGATGGCGGGCGACATGCCAACCGCCATCCGCGAGGCAGGTCGCTTGCGCGCCATACTCGATCCCGAAACTTCGGCGAGGATTGCCTGGATCCAGGCAATCGATGCGGCGCCCTATCTGGCGATGGCGCAGTTTGCCACGCCCGAGGCAATCCTGGCGATGCCGCCCGCCGATGTGCGCCTGCCCTATGCCGTAGCCATGCGCCACTATGCCCGCGCGGTCGCCGAGGCGCAGCGGCGCAATCAAGCCGGCTTCGAGCGCGAACTCGCCGCACTGGCAGCACTTCGCAACTCCGGGGCCTTCGCCGCCATGATCGATCAAGGCGTCCCCGTACCCGCGTTGATCGCGCTGGCCGAAGCGGTGGCGCGCGGTCGCTTCGCCTTTGCCCTTGGTCACTATGACGAAGCGGCGCAGGCGTATCGCGAGGCGATCGGGCACGAGGCCAAGATCCCCTATCAGGAGCCTTCCTACTGGTATTATCCGGTCAGCCAGTCACTCGGGGCGGCGCTTTACCAGGCCCGCCGATATGGTGAGGCCAGCCAGGCATTCCGCGACGCGATTGTGCAGACGCCGCGAAACGGCTGGGCGCTCTACGGGCTTGCGCAAAGCGAGCAAGCGCAGGGACATGTTCTTGAGGCGGCGGCAGCGAGACAGGCGTTGATGCGCGAGTGGATGGGCGACACGTCCTGGCTGCGCATGGAGCGGCTTTAGAAAAGCAATTGGCGGTACCAATCGGCGCCAACTTGCCACGCTGATTGTTGCGTTGAACATCTGGTTTGCGCGACGTGGCGGCCTGGCCCGCCGGGGCAGGTATTGCCGTCCTGCACAATGTCGTTGGCGAGTCTGATCGGTCGCGATTCTACCGCGTCGGCACCGGCTCCGGCCCCGAATAATCGTAGAACCCGCGCCCCGACTTTTTCCCGTACCACCCCGCCTCGACGTACTTCACCAGCAGCGGCGCCGGGCGGTATTTGGGGTCGCCGGTCGCCTCTTGCATCACCTTCATGATGCTGAGCAGCGTGTCGAGCCCGACGAAATCGGCGAGCGTCAGCGGCCCCATCGGGTGATTGGCACCCAATTTCAGCCCGGTATCGATATCG
>JBBQKM010000008.1:0-29871 GCA_038326915.1 Sphingomonadales bacterium | reverse complement strand
GGGGGGGGGGGGGGGGGGTCGGCGTGCGGGTGGACCGCGCGGGGTCCCCCCGGGGGGGGGCCCGCGCCGCCGCCGCCGACCCCCGGCGCCTATCGCTGCCGATCGGTGAAGATGGGCAACCGTGACGATGGCAGTGTCCGCAGCCCCACCCCGCCGGTCATCGCCGGCGACTTCCGGCCGTGCAGCATCACCGAACGCGGCGGCCTGTTGTATTTCGACCAGGGTCGCGGCGACCAGCGGGTCGCCGGCGCGCTGTATCCCGATGGCGATCGCCAGGTGTTTCTCGGCTCGCTGGCGTTGCCGGGCGAATCGGGAATCATGGTCTATGGCACCGATGGCGACCGCGACCAGGTCGGGGTGCTGCGCGCCTTTGGCGACCGGCGCTGGCGGCTCGAACTGCCGTGGCCGATGTGGCAATCGAACCTGCAGGTGATCGAGATCGTGCCGGCCTGAGGCTTGCGCCGGCGCGGTCGCCGTGCCTGAATGGCGCGATGAAACATCTCGTCCTCGCTGCCGTCTTTGCTGCCTCCGCGGCTTCCGCTGCGCCGCAAACCGAACTTGTCGCGCTTTACAAGGATCTGCACGCCCATCCTGAACTCGGTTTTCAGGAAACCCGCAGCGCCGCGATCATGGCGGCCGAGGCGCGGGCGGCGGGCTTCACCGTCACCGAAGGCGTCGGCGGCACCGGCGTTGTCGCGGTGTTGAAGAACGGCCCCGGCCCGGTGCTGCTGATCCGTGCCGACATGGACGGGCTGCCGGTCAAGGAAGCCACCGGGTTGCCCTTTGCCAGCGCGGCGCTGGGCAAGGCGCCCGATGGCAGCATGACGCCGGTGATGCATGCCTGCGGCCATGATATCCACATGACGGTCTGGGCCGGTACGGCGCGCGCGATGGCGGCATCGCGCAACACATGGTCGGGCACGCTGGTGATGATCGCCCAGCCCGCCGAGGAAAGCACGGGTGGCGCCCGGGCGATGCTGCAGGATGGCCTGTTCACCCGCTTTCCGCGCCCCGATTTTGCGCTCGCCCTCCACGATAACAGCAACATGCCGGCAGGCCAGGTCTCGGTGCCGCCCGGACCGGCGCTTGCCGCCAGCACCGCGGTCGATGTCGAAGTGCGCGGTGTCAGCGGCCATGGCGCCTATCCGTATACGACGAAGGACCCGATCGTGCTGGCGGCGCGCATCGTCGGCGCCTTGCAGACGCTCGTGTCGCGCGAAAACGACCCGTTCAAGCCTGCCGTTGTCACCGTCGGGGCGTTCAACGGCGGCAATCGCCACAACATCATCCCCGATCTGGTACGCATGCAGCTGACCGTCCGGTCCTATGACGCGGCGCAGCAGCAGCGGCTGATCGACGGCATTGCCAGGGTGGCGCGCGGCGAGGCGATTGCCGCCGGTATCCCGGATGCGCTGATGCCCACCGTCACGGCGGCGCGTGGCACCGAAGTCACCCTCAACACGCCGGCGCTGGCAGCGCGGGTCCGGGCGGCGCTGGTGGCGAAGCTAGGTGCCGCGCGGGTGGTCGACCGTGACCCGTCAATGGCGGGGGAGGATTTCAACCAGTACAACATCGCCGATCCGCGCATCGAGACGACGATTTTCTGGCTTGGCGGCGTGCCGCAGGCGCAATGGGATGCGTCGCTGAAGGGCGGCCCGGCGATCCCGTCGCTGCACAACAGCGGCTGGGCGCCCGATCCGGCGCCGACGATTGCGACCGGCGTGGAGGCAATGACCGCGGCCGCGCAGATGGTGCTGGCCAAGCCCTGACCCGCCATCGATTCGCCCGATGGCCGCCATGCAATCCTTTCATTGGCGATTGTTGCGAATGAATCGCATCTGGTGACCGCAGGAGGTCGCCATGCGCCCGGACATCAGCCGCGAAATCGCCAAGACGCTTACCTATCTTTCGATCCACCTGACCATCGGCTTCAGCGTTGCCTATGCGATGACCGGCAGCTGGCAGATTGCCGGCGGCATCGCGATCGTCGAACCGTGCATCAACGCGGTCGCGTTTTTCTTCCATGAACGCGCCTGGAAGTTCGATTGGGCGGCCTGGAAGCGCGACCGGGCGCTCCCCGTCTGAAAAGCGACAGGTGCAGCGGCGCACGGCCGTGCTACACAGGGACAAACCATCTCTGGGGAGTGCCTGACATGCGTGAGTATCTCAAATTCTACATCGACGGGGCCTGGGTCGATCCGGCCAAGCCCAATCGGCTCGATGTCATCAACCCGGCGACCGAAGCGGTGGCGGGAGTCATCTCGATGGGCAGCGCCGGTGATGCCGATCGTGCCGTTATGGCGGCGCGCAAGGCCTTTCCGGGCTATTCGCAGACCAGCCGCGCCGACCGGCTCGAGCTGCTGCAGAACATCCTGGCCAAATATCAGGAGCGTTTCGCCGAGATCGCCGCGGCGATCACCGAGGAAATGGGCGCGCCGGGCTGGCTTGCCATGCAGGCGCAGGCGGCGATCGGCGTCGGCCATTTGATGACCGGCATCGAGGTGCTGAAGAATTACAAGTTCGAGGAACTGCGCGGCACGACGCTGATCACCCATGAACCGATCGGCGTCTGCGCCTTCATCACGCCGTGGAACTGGCCGATCAACCAGATCGCCTGCAAGGTCGTGCCCGCGATTGCCACCGGCTGCACGATGGTGCTCAAGCCGTCCGAAATCGCGCCCTTCTCGGCGATTTTGTGGGCGGAGGTCATGCATGCGGCCGGCGTGCCGGCGGGCGTGTTCAACCTCGTCAACGGCGATGGCCCGACGGTCGGCGCCGCGCTGTCGTCGCACCCGGAAGTCGACATGGTCAGCTTCACCGGCAGCACCCGCGCCGGTGTCGAAGTCGCAAAGAATGCCGCACCGACGGTCAAGCGCGTCCACCAGGAGCTTGGCGGCAAGTCGCCGAACCTGATCCTCGACGATGCCGATCTCGAACATGCCGTCGCCGGCGGGGTGAAATCGGTGATGATGAACAGCGGCCAGTCGTGCAATGCGCCGACGCGCATGCTGGTGCCGGCGGCGAAGATGGAGGCGGCCAAGGCCATCGCCAAGGCCGCGGCCGAAGCGACGACGGTCGGCTCGCCCGATGGCAATGCGGCGATGGGCCCGGTGGTCAGCGAGACGCAATGGACGAAAATCCAGGGCCTCATCCAAAAGGGTATCGACGAAGGCGCCACCCTCGTCACCGGCGGCACCGGGCGCCCCGAGGGTCTCGACAAGGGCTATTACGTCAAGCCGACGATCTTTGCCGATGTGAACAACAACATGACCATCGCGCGTGAGGAAATCTTCGGGCCGGTCCTCGCGATGTTGCCGTACCAGAGTGAGGAACAGGCGGTCGCCATCGCCAATGACACCGTCTACGGCCTCGCCGGCTACATCTCGGGCGAACCCGAGCATGCCCGCAAGGTGGCGCGCCAGCTGCGCACCGGCCAGGTCAACATCAACCAGGCCCCCGGCGACATGATGGCGCCGTTCGGCGGCTACAAACAGTCGGGCAATGGCCGCGAATGGGGCGACCACGCCTTCACCGATTTCCTTGAAACCAAGGCGATCATCGGCTGGGGCGCGGCGGAAGCGGCGGAATAACGCGCATGCTTCCCCTCTCCCCGTGCGGGAGAGGGGTGGCGAGCAAAGCGAGCCGGGGCGAGGGTCAGTGCCGCATCGACCAAATTATGATGCCGAAACCCTGATCCCGCGCGCCCGCGTGCTGCGCGCCGATGCAACGCCGGCGGAGCGCGAACTCTGGCAGCTTCTGCGCGGCAGGAGATCGGGCCTTCGCTTTCGTCGTCAGCAACCGGTCGGGCCGTTCATTGTCGACTTTTACTGCGCCAGTGCGCGGCTCGTCATCGAACTCGATGGGGCAGGGCATGCGGACCGGCGGGACTATGATGCGGCGCGGACGGCTTGGCTCGCGGACAAGGGTTTGACCGTGATGCGTTTTGCCAATGCCGAGGTTCTGGAACGGCCGCAGCTGGTGCATGGAGCGATTTTGACGGCGCTACACACCCTCACCCCGGCGCTTCGCGCCACCCCTCTCCCTCGAGGGGAGAGGGGGAAGTAAGGATTTAACTTTATGACCATCCACACGAAAATCTGTGACCTGCTCGGCGTCGAGCATCCCGTCCTCCTCGCCGGCATGGGCGGGGTGTCCTATGCTGAGGTCTGCGCCGCGGTCAGCGCCGCCGGCGGCTTCGGCTCGCTCGGCATGGCCGGGTTGCCACCGAAGTTCATCGCCGACCAGATGGCCCGGGTGAAGGACCTGACCGACAAGCCGTTCGGCGTCGACCTGCTTACCGCCCAACCCGAAACACTGACCGCCAGTGTCGATGTCATCATCAAGGGCGGCGCGCGCGCCTTCATCGCCGGACTGGGCGTTCCGGTCGCCATCATCACCGAGCTGAAACAGGCCGGCGTTGTCGTCATGTGCATGGCCGGCAATGTCCGCCACGCCATCAAGGCGGCCGAAGCCGGCTGCGACGTCATCATCGCGCAAGGCACCGAAGGCGGCGGCCACACCGGCTCGGTCGCGTCCGTCGCCTTGTGGCCGCAGGTGGTGGATGCGGTGCCGATCCCGGTCGTCGCCGCCGGCGGGCTGTATGACGGCCGCGGCCTCGCCGCCGCACTCGCCTTCGGCTGTGTCGGCGTCTGGATGGGCACCCGCTTCATCGCCAGCGTCGAGGCCCACGCCGGCCAGCCCTACAAGGACGCCATCATCGGCATGAGCGAGAGCGACACGATGATTTCCAAGGTGTTCACCGGCAAGACGCTGCGCGCCATCGTCAACGACAGCAACCGCGACTTTGACAACAAGGACGCCAAGCCTTTCGCCGCCCAGGTGATGGAATCGGTGCAGCTCAACCGCCTTGGCCCGATCGCCGGGGTGCTCGAAGTCGATCCGAAGACCCAGTGCCTCGCCGCCGGCCAGGGCGGCGGCGGCATCACCGAGATCCTGCCGGCAGGCGAGATCGTGCGCAGGACGATGCAAGAAGCGGAAACGGTGCTGCGGGCTTTGCCGCGGCCGTAATATAAAGCGCCTCCGGCGGCGTCAGGGTCGCCGCCGGAAGCGCAGCAGCAGCGACAGGAGCACGCCGGCGACAATGGCCACGGTCAGGTCGACGGCGATGGTCAGCGCAAAGGTCAGCAGCATCAGCACGGCATCGGTTCGCGGCAGGGTGTGGAGCCGGGCGAAATGCTGTGCCTCGCTCATCCCCCAGGCGACGAGCAGCAGTACCGCGGCAAGCGCCGGCATCGGGGCGAGACGCATCAGGTCGCCGGCGACAAGCAGGAAAACCAGCAGCAGCACGGCGTGGATCATGCCGGCAACGGGGGTGCGGCCGCCGCTGCGGATATTGGTGGCGGTGCGGGCGATGGCGCCGGTGGCGGGCATGCCGCCGAACAGTGCCGATCCGATGTTGCCAGCGCCCTGCGCCAGCAGTTCGAGGTTCGAGCGGTGGCGAAAGCCGGTCATGCCGTCGGCGACGGCTGCGCTGAGCAGCGATTCGATGCCGGCGAGAAAGGCGATGGTGAGCGCTGCGGGCAAGAGCTCGATCAGGCGCGCGCCGGTGATGGCGGGCAGCGCCGGGGCGGGAAAGCCGGTGTCGAGGGCCGGGAAGCGCGCGCCGATCGTCGCCACCGACAGGTCGAGCAGCGCCACGGCGGCGGCGGCAAGCACGATGGCGATGAGGAAGGCCGGCAGTCGCGGCGTCCAGCGCCGCATGGCGAGGACAAGGGCGAGTGTGGCGGCCGACACCGCCAGCGTCGGCAACTGCAGCGTGCCGGCGGCGGCTGCCAGCGCCCGCCACTGGCCAAGGACGTCGCCGGGCATTTTCGGTATGGCGAGGCCGAAAAAATCCTTCAGCTGCGACGTGGCGATGATGACGGCGATGCCGGCGGTGAATCCGATGATCACCGGGGGCGGCACATGGCGCATGAGATTGCCCAGGCGCAGCGCGCCGGCCACCAGCAGGATGCCCCCGCCCATCAGCGTCGCCAGCACCAGGCCATCGTAACCATGGCCTGCAATGATGCCGGCGACGACGACGACAAAGGCCCCGGTCGGCCCGCCGATCTGGACGCGTGAGCCACCCAGCGCCGAAATCAGGAAGCCTGCGACAATGGCGGTAATGATGCCTTTTTCAGGCGTTGCGCCGCTGGCGATGCCCAGCGCCATGGCGAGCGGCAGCGCGACGATGGCGACGGTCAGCCCGGCGAGGGCATCGGCGCGCAGGTCATCGGCGGTGTAGCCGGCGCGCAGGAGGGTGACGAGCTTGGGGGTAAAGGCTTCGCCGGCGCTCACCGGCGCTTGGGGGACAGGCTCGGGGCGATGCGGGCGGCTTCGGAGGCGGTCGTGCCGGGGTCGGGCACGCCTGAATCGACATCACCGGCGGCGGCGCGGTGAATGGCCTTCCTGATGCGCGGGTAGGTGCCGCAGCGGCACAGGTTGGTGATCGTCGCATCGATGTCGGCGTCGCTCGGCTGCGGAATTTCCTTCAGCAGCGCCGCCACCGCCATGATCATGCCCGACTGGCAGTAACCGCACTGTGGCACCTGCTCGGCGATCCAGGCCTGTTGCACGGCATGGCTGCGGTCGTCCGACAGGCCTTCGATCGTTGTCACGAATGTGCCTTCGATGCTGCCGATCGGGACCTGGCAACTGCGCTGGGCCTTGCCGTCGATATGCACCGTGCAGGCGCCGCACAGTCCGGCGCCGCAGCCATATTTGGTGCCGGTCAGGTTCGAGGCGTCGCGCAGTGCCCACAACTGGGGCGTTTCGGGCGGCATCTTGAAATGCACAGGATTGCCGTTGACGGTGAATTTGGTCATGGAAAATTTCTGTAGCGGAAGGATCGGCGGCATGGAACTCACCACACTCGATTATCGCGTCGACGCGGGGATTGCCCGCGTCACGATGAACCGGCCGGCCGAACTCAACACTATGAACAAGGCGTTCTGGACCGAACTGATCGACGTGTTCGCCGCCATCGACGCCGATAGCAGCGTTCGCGCCGTCATCATCGCGTCGACCGGCCGGCATTTCACCGCCGGGCTCGATCTCAACATGGCGGCGTCGAGCCTTGGCGGCAGTGGGGCCGATCCGGGGCGGGCGCGGGAATTGTTCCGGCGCCACGTCAAGGCGATGCAGGAAACGTTCAACGTCGTCGATCGCTGCCGGGTGCCGGTGATCGCCGTGGTGCAGGGCGGCTGCATCGGCGGCGGCGTCGATTTCGTCACCGCCTGCGATATCCGCATCTGCACCGAAAATGCGTTTTTCACCATCCAGGAGGTCAACATCGCCATCGTCGCCGATGTCGGCACCTTGCAGCGCATCCCGTATCTGCTGCCGCAGGGGCTGGTGCGCGAACTCGCCTTTACCGGCCGGCGCTTTCCGGCGGCGGAGGCGCGGCAATATGGCTTTGTGAACGCCGTGGAGGCCGATCACGATGCGGCGCTGGCCGCGGCCGAGGCGATGGCCCGGCAGATCGCCGCCAAGTCGCCGCTGGTCATCACCGGGCTGAAGCAGGTGCTCAACGAAGGCCGCAGCCAGACCATCGAGCAGGGTCTGGAATATGTCGCCGTCTGGAACGCGGGGATGCTGCAGGGTGAGGATGTGCCCAATGCCGTGCGGGCCCAGATTGCCAAGCAGCCGGCGGCATTCGCCGACCTTAAGGCCTGAAATACCCGCCCGCGACACAACACCCGCTTGCCCCTTGCGCTGCATCGCGCCATAGGGACGCATTCCTTGCCGGGGTACCGCCCGGCTGCTTTTGCCATGGGGCCATGATGCGCAATTTGAAGCGCCTGTTTTTGCCGTTGCTGATCGCCATTGCGCCGCTGCCGGCGCTGGCGCAGGCCGATGCACCGGCCGCAGCCCCGGTGCCGGTGGTGACCACCGCCGATGTGCCGACCGCAGCGCCGCAGTTTCTGGCTCCTGAAGCCGGCGTCGGCCAGCCCGCCCGTGAGGGGATTGCGCTGCAGGATCCGGTGACGCCGATCGGTCGTGAGGCGCATGCGCTGGTCGATGGCGTGCTCAACCCGGTGATGTTCATCGTTTCGATTTTCGTGCTGCTGCTGCTGGCCTGGACCGTCGTCCGCTTTCGCGCCCGCGCCAATCCGCAGCCATCGAAGACCAGCCACAATACGGTCATCGAAGTGGTCTGGACGGTCGTGCCGGTGCTGATCCTCGTCTGGATCGCGGTGCCGTCATTCCGGCTGCTGGCCAACCAGTATACGCCGCCCAAGGCCGACATCACCATCAAGGCGACCGGCCACCAATGGTATTGGGAATATGAGTATCCGGACCAGGGCGCGTTTACGTTCGATTCGGTGATGTTGACCGAGGCCGAAGCCGCCAAGCGCGGTTCGCCCAATCTGCTGGACGTCGATAATCGCATCGTCTTGCCAGCCGGCGCCACGGTGCGCGTGCTGACCACGGCGGCGGATGTCATCCATGCCTGGGCGATGCCGGCGTTCTGGGTGCAGATGGATGCCGTGCCGGGCCGCGTCAACGAAACCTGGTTCAAGGTCGATCGCCCCGGCGTTTATTTCGGCCAGTGCTTCCAGCTTTGCGGCACCAAGCATGGCTTCATGCCGATTGCCGTCGAAGTGGTCTCCAAAGAACGTTTCGCCGAATGGATTGCCGCCAAGCAGAAGGAAAACGGCATCACGTCGCCGACTGCCCCAACTGCCGTTTTACCCGCCGTTTCATCCGCCCCGCCGCCGGCGCCGGCTGCGACCCCGGTCGCGGCTGCCGCGCCCGCCGCCGCCCCCGCAGCCTGATTAGAGGGACCTGACCATGGCCAGTCCAAGCGCACTCGCGGGTCACAATGACCACGCTCACGAGCATCACGACGACCACAAGCTGAGCTTTGTCCAGCGCTGGCTGTTTTCGACCAACCACAAGGATATCGGGACGCTGTACCTGATCTTCGCGATCATCGCCGGCACCATCGGCGGCGCGATTTCGGGCATCATGCGGCTCGAGCTGGCGCAGCCGGGCATCCAGTATCTGACGTTTTTCACCCAGGGCAATCTCGACGCGTCCTATCATTTGTGGAACGTCTTCATCACCGCGCACGGCCTGATCATGGTGTTCTTCACCGTGATGCCGGCGATGATCGGCGGCTTCGGCAACTGGTTCGTGCCGATCATGATCGGCGCGCCCGACATGGCGTTCCCGCGCATGAACAACGTGTCGTTCTGGCTGCTGGTGCCGTCGTTCCTGCTGCTCGTCGGCTCGATGTTCGTCGAGGGCCCTGCCGGTTTCAACGGCGTCGGTACCGGCTGGACGCTGTATGCGCCGCTGTCGACCAGCAGCCACCCCGGGCCGGCCGTGGACATGGCGATCCTTTCGCTGCACCTTGCCGGCGCGTCGTCGATCCTTGGCGCCATCAACTTCATCACCACCATTCTCAACATGCGCGCGCCGGGCATGACCCTGCACAAGATGCCACTGTTCGTCTGGTCGGTGCTGGTCACCGCTTTCCTGCTGTTGCTGTCGCTGCCGGTCCTCGCCGGCGCCATCACCATGCTGCTGACCGATCGCAATTTCGGCACGCACTTTTTCACAGCCGATGGTGGCGGTGATCCGCTGCTCTACCAGCATCTGTTCTGGTTCTTCGGTCACCCCGAGGTCTACATCCTCATCCTGCCCGGATTCGGTATGATCTCGCAGATCATTTCGACCTTTTCGAAAAAGCCGGTCTTTGGCTACCTGGGCATGGCCTATGCCATGGTTGCCATCGGGTTCATCGGCTTCCTCGTCTGGGCCCACCACATGTTCACCTCGGGTCTCGACGTGAACACCAAGATGTATTTCACCGCGGCAACGATGATCATCGCGGTGCCGACCGGCATCAAGATCTTCAGCTGGATTGCCACGATGTGGGGTGGGTCGATGACCTTCGAAACGCCGATGCTGTGGGCGATCGGCTTCATCTTCATGTTCACGGTCGGCGGTGTCACCGGCGTGATGCTGTCGAACGCCGGCCTCGATACCTATTTCCACAACACCTATTATGTCGTGGCGCACTTCCACTATGTGCTGTCGCTGGGCGCCGTCTTCGCCATTTTTGCCGGTTTCTATTACTGGTTCGGCAAGATGACCGGCAAGCCGTACAATGAATTCCTCGGCAAGCTGCACTTCTGGGTGTTCTTCGTCGGCGTCAATGTGATGTTCATGCCGATGCACTTCCTCGGCCAGCAGGGCATGCCGCGGCGCGTGCCCGACTATCCGGCGGAATTCGCCTATTACAACAAGATGGCCAGCTATGGTTACGCCATCATGGCGGTCGGCATGCTGATCTTCTTTGTCAACCTGATCGTCAGCTTTGCGAGCAAGAAGCGCGTGGCCGACAACTATTGGGGTGAAGGCGCGACGACGCTGGAATGGACGCTGTCGTCGCCGCCGCCGTTCCACCAGTTCGAGACGTTGCCGGTCATCAAGTAACCCCGGCGTTACATGGGCCCCGGCGTGCGCAGCGTCGCACGCCGGGGCAATGCATAGAGTGATTGCGTGATATGACGACCATCACCCGCTTGGCGACCGTGCCAAAGCCCGACTTTCGGTCAGCGCCGCCGCCGACGGCCTTCGCCGAATGGCGCGATTATTTTGCGCTGCTGAAGCCGCGGGTGATGACGCTGGTGGTGTTCACCGCCGCCTGCGCGATGATCGCGGCGCCGGGGCGGATTCACCCGTTCCTCGGCTTTACGGCCATATTGTGCATCGCGGTTGCGGCCGGCGCCTCGGGCGCGCTCAACCAATGGTACGAGGCCGATATCGATGCGCTGATGAAGCGCACCGCCAAGCGCCCGTTGCCCGCCGGCAAGATGCTGCCGTTCGAGGCGCTGTCGTTCGGCATCGCGCTCAGCGTCGGGTCGGTCGCCATCATGGGGCTGGCCGTCAACTGGGCCGCGGCGTTCTGGCTCGCGGTGTCGGTGCTATTCTATGTCATGGTCTACACGGTCTGGCTCAAGCGCCGGACGCCGCAGAACATCGTCATCGGTGGTGCCGCCGGTGCCTTTCCGGTGATCGTCGGCTGGGCGGCGGTAACCGGCGATACCTCGCTGCTGCCCTGGCTGCTGTTCGCCATCATCTTCCTGTGGACGCCGCCGCATTTCTGGGCGCTGGCGCTGTTCATGGAGGCGGATTATTCCAAGGCCGGCGTGCCGATGCTGCCGGTGACGCATGGCCTGGCGCATACGCGCGGCCAGATCCTGCTGTATTCGCTGCTGCTGGTGCCGGTCAGCATTGCCCCGGCGGTGCTCGGCCTCACCGGCTGGGCCTATGGCGGCACGGCCGTGACGCTCGGCGCGATTTTCCTGTGGATGGCGTGGAAGGTGTCGCGCGGCACCGCCGATCTTGCCGTCGACATGGCGAACGAAAAACAGCTGTTCAAATTCAGCCTGTTGTATCTCGCCTGCCTGTTCGGCGCGCTTGTTGCCGATACGCTGCTGCGCGCATGACCATCGATTGGACCCCGGCCGAACGCGCCGCCTTCGAAGCGCGGCGCAAGTCGCGCAACCTGGCGCTCGGCCTGCTGCTCGGCGCGCTGGTCGTGCTGTTTTTCGGCATCACCATCGTGAAGATGGAGCCGGGCGCCCGCGCCCCGTCGGCAACGCGGGCGGCGTCGTGACGGATGTGTCGATCGCCCGCGCCAAGCGCCGGACCGCCGTGCTGGCGGCGGCGCTGGCAGCGGCGATGATCGGCCACGCCTATGCCAGCGTGCCCTTGTACCGGGTTTTCTGCCAGGTCACCGGCTTCGGCGGCACCACGGGGCGCGCCGATGCGGCAGCGCTGCCCGATGCCGGCGTGCTGCGGGCGCTCGGCGGGCGGACGATCAATGTCCGTTTCGATTCGAACGTGTCCACCGACATGCCGTGGCGATTTGCACCCAAGGCCAACCAGGTGGCGGTCAAGATCGGCGAAAAGCGCCTGGCGTTTTACACCGCCACTTCGATGTCGGCAGTGCCGACGACGGGACGCGCCGGCTTCAATGTGACGCCCGACACGGCAGGCAAATATTTCCGCAAGATCGAATGTTTCTGCTTTACCGAGCAGACGCTGGCGGCCGGCGAGACAGTCGACATGCCGGTGACGTTTTTCATCGATCCGGCCATTCTCGACGATCCCGATGCGCGCAAGATCGACGAGATCACGCTCAGCTATACCTTCTTCCCGGTGGACAATCCGTCGACAAAACCGGTAAGCGGCGCTGCAACGCAATAACCAGACAACAGGGGCTGACCAAGATGGCCGCCGGCAAGACCCACGATTTTCACATCCTCAACCCGTCGCCATGGCCGATCGTCATGTCGGCTTCGACGCTCGTGCTGGCTGCCGGTGCAGTCGGCTGGATGCACAAATACGGCTGGGGCATGCCGGTCTTCTTCCTCGGCCTGGCGAGTGTCATCGCCATGTTCTTCTTCTGGTGGTCGAGCGTCGTTGCCGAAGCCAATGGCGGCGATCACACGCCGGTCGTCCAACTGCATCATCGCTATGGCATGATCCTGTTCATCGCCTCGGAAGTGATGTTCTTCGTCGCCTGGTTCTGGGCCTATTTCAGTGCAGCGCTCTATCCAAAGGCCGAAGGCACCGCCGCCGGCGTCTGGCCGCCGCAGGGTATCGAAGTGCTCGATCCCTTTGTCTTCCCGCTGATGAACACGCTGATCCTGCTGCTGTCGGGCACCACCGTCACCTGGGCGCACCACGCGCTGATCCATGGCGATCGCAAGGGGCTGAAGCAGGGCCTGTGGCTGACGATCGTCCTCGGTTTCATTTTCAGCTGCATCCAGGCTTTTGAATATTACCACGCCGAATTCGGCATCGCCGGCAATGTCTATGGCGCCACCTTCTTCATGGCGACGGGCTTCCACGGCTTCCACGTTATCGTTGGCACCATCTTTCTCGCCGTCTGCCTGGTACGGGTCTACAAGGGGGATTTCAGCCCGCGCCAGCACTTCGGCTTTGAAGCTGCGGCCTGGTATTGGCATTTCGTCGATGTCGTCTGGTTGTTCCTGTTCATCTCCATCTATGTTTGGGGATCGAAGTTCGGCGCTGCCGTCGTTCATAACGCCTTTGGCTGACACCCCCCCCGCCGCTGCGGCCCCGCCGCCGATCCGGGTGGCGCTAACCGGCTGCTGTCCGCGCTGCGGCAGGGGCCGATTGTTCACCGGCCTGATCGGCTTTGCCCCGCGCTGCACAGCCTGCGGCCTCGACTATCAGGCCTTCAATGTTGGCGACGGCGCGGCAAGCTTTTTGATCCTGATCATCGGCGCCATCGTGACGGGGCTGGCGATGTGGCTGGAACTCAGCGTGTCGCCGCCATGGTATGTCCATGCCGCGCTCTGGCTGCCGCTCACCCTCATCCTGACGCTGGCGCTGCTGCGCTTCAGTAAGGGGCTGCTGATGGCGCTCGAATTCCGTCACGAGGCGCGCCAGGGCCGGTTGTGAAGCGCGGTCTGTGGTTTCCGACGCTGCTGGTGCTGGCCATGCTGGCGGTGTTGGTGCGCCTTGGCGTCTGGCAATTGGAACGTCGCACCTGGAAACACGCGCTGATCGCCGAGCTGCAGGCGGCGCCGCGCCAGCCGCTGCTGACGCCGCAGGATTACTACCAGGCCATGATCGGCAAGCAGAGCGTACAATACCGCCGCGCCGAGCTGCCGTGCCGGCCCGGCGATGTGCTGCCCTATGATCTGCGGGGCGGCACCAGCATCAATGATGAATCGGGCTATCTGGTGCTGGTGTCGTGCCGGCCCAATCGCAAGCCACCCGAGATCGTCGTGGTGGCGGGGTGGACAAAGCGGCCGGATGCGGTGGCGATGCAGTTGCATGTCGATACCCAGTTCCGCGGGCTGATCATCGAACATCCCTATGGCACCGCGCCCGATCGGCCGCAGTTCATGCTGATCCCGGATACCGCCGTCGCACCGCTGCAGCGGTCGCGCCTGCCGGAACCCGACAGCCTGCCCGACAATCATTTGTCCTATGCCGGGCAATGGTTCGGACTCGCGGCAGCGCTGGCGGCGATCTACGGCATCTGGCTGCGGCGTCGGCTGCGCGGGGAAACGGTTGCCGCCGCGCCTTCGCCAAAGTAGTCGCAGTTTCCTATGCGTTACATTTCCACTCGCGGCGCTGCGCCAGTCCTCGATTTCGAAGCGGTGACGCTTGCCGGCCTCGCCAGCGATGGTGGGCTGTATGTGCCTGAAACCTGGCCGCGGTTTGGCAAGACGGCGATCGCCGCGATGGCCGGGCTGTCTTATGTCGAAACCGCCGTGCGGGTCTGCGCGCCCTTTGTTGGCCCTGCGATGGCCGAAGCCGAGCTGCGCGACCTGCTGACGCGCGCCTATGCCGGTTTCGAACACGCCGCCGTCACGCCGCTCGTCCAGCTCGACCAGCGCCATTGGCTGCTCGAGCTGTTCCACGGGCCGACGCTGGCATTCAAGGATGTCGCGATGCAGGCGCTCGGCCTGTTTTTCGAAGCGTTCCTGGCGCGGTCGGGCAAGCATGTGACGATCGTCGGCGCGACGTCGGGGGATACCGGCTCCGCCGCGATCAACGCCCTTGCCGGGCGCGACGGTGTCGAAGTGTTCATGCTCCACCCCAAGGGCCGGGTGTCGGACGTGCAGCGGCGCCAGATGACGACGGTGCTGGCACCCAACATCCACAACATCGCGATCGAGGGCAATTTCGACGACGCCCAGGCGCTGGTGAAGGCGATGTTCAACGATCGCGATTTCGCCACGCGATTCTCGCTGTCGGCGGTCAATTCGATCAACTGGGCGCGGATCATGCTGCAGGTGGTCTATTATTTCTACACCGCGGTGCGGCTCGGCGCGCCCGAGACCCGGGTCAGCTTTTCGGTGCCGACCGGCAATTTCGGCGATGTCTTTGCCGGCTATGTGGCGCGCCAGATGGGCCTGCCGATCGACCGGCTGATCGTCGCGACCAACGAGAATGACATCCTGCATCGTGCGCTGACACTGGGCGACTATTCGGCCGGCACCGTGAAGCCGACCGCATCGCCGTCGATGGATATCCAGGTCAGCAGCAATTTCGAACGGCTGATCTTCGATCTCGCCGGCCGTGATGGCGGTGCGACAGTAGCGATGATGCGCGGGTTCGAATCGACAAAGACGCTGTCGATCTCCGCCGGCCAGCGCGCCGGCGCGGCGCTGGCGTTCGACAGCGCGCGCATCGATACCGATACGATGGCGCAGACGCTGCGCTGGGCGCAGGACAAATGTGGCGAGATCATCGATCCGCACACCGCCATCGGCCTTGCCGCGGCGCGCGCCAGCGGGGCGCCGGCGCCGGTGGTGACGCTGGCAACCGCGCATCCGGCAAAGTTCCCCGATGCGGTCGAACGCGCCTGTGGCCTGCGGCCATCACTGCCGGTCCGCGTGCAGGGCCTGTTCGACCGCGAGGAACGCTATGTGACGTTGCCGGGCGAACTGGGGGCGATCGAGGCGTATATCGCTGGGCTCGCGCGGCCGGCGGCGGCGGCGGCATGAAGACGCCGACGATCGGCCACACGCGCCACGGCCTGCGCGTCGCCACCTGCGAAACGCCGGGTGTCGAAACCGTTGCAGTTGCCATCCATGCCGAAACCGGCGCGCGCTTCGAACGCGCCGAAGACAATGGCCTCGCGCATCTGTTCGAACATATGGTGTTCAAGGGCACGGCAACACGGTCGGCGCGCGCCATCGCCGAACAGGTCGAAGATGTCGGCGGCAGCCTCAACCCCAGGACGTCGCGCGACACCACGGTGTTCCACGCCCGGCTGCTGGCACGCGACCTGCCGCTCGGCATCGGCATCATCGCCGATCTGGTCACCGCGCCGCGTTTCGACGCGGACGATCTGGAGCGCGAAAAGGACGTCGTGCTGCAGGAATTGGGCGAGGCGCGCGACACCCCCGACGATATTGTCTTCGATCATCTGCAGGAAGCGGCGTTTCCCGGCCAGGGCCTCGGCCGCTCGATCCTCGGCAGTGAAGACAGCCTGGCACGGCTGACCGCCGACGACCTGCGCGGCTGGCTGTCGGCGCACTATGGCAACGATCGGCTGACGCTGGTGGTGGCCGGCAAGCTGAACCATGACGATGTGATGCGGCTGGCCGAAGCGGCGTTCCCCAATGGCGGCGGCGGCGCGCAACCGATGCCGGAGGCCGCACGGTTCGCCCCCGGTCAGTTTGCCGACCCGCGCAAGTTCGAACAGGCGCAGTTGACGGCCGGCTATCCGTCGCCCGGCCATTATGATCCCGGCCATGATGCAGCGGCGCTGTTCACGCTGGCCGCCGGTGGCGGCATGTCGTCACGATTGTTCCAGGAAGTGCGCGAGGCGCGCGGCCTCGCCTATTCGATCAGCGCGGCGACGACGCCCTATGCCGATGCCGGGCTGATGAGCGTCCATGCCGCAACGGCGCGCAAGGATGCAGCGCGGGCGCGTGACCTGATCGACCGGGTGCTCGCCGAAACCGCCGCGACGCTTGACGAAGCCGAGCTGGCGCGCGCCAAGGCGCAGGCGATCGCGTCATTGCTGATGGCGCTCGAAAGCCCGCAGGGGCAGGGCGATTATCTGGCACGGCAGCTGCTGGTGCATCGCCGCTGGGTCCCGGCGGCCGAAGTGGTGACGCGGATCGAGGCGGTGACCGTCGATGCGGCGCGCGCCGCCGGCCGCGCCATGCTCGCCCACGCGCCGGCACGGGCGGAGATCGGTGCCCTGGCCAAGACGACGAAGAAGGCGGCGTGACCCGGCTCGAAATTCTCGTCACCGAACCCTGGGACGATTACGCGCTGATCGATTCGGGCCACGGTCGCAAGTTCGAGCGCTATGGCCCCTATCGCTTCATCCGGCCCGAGGCGCAGGCGCTGTGGCAGCCGCAAAGCCCCGAATGGAAGGCCGATGGCGAATTCACCGGCGGCCGCGACGATGAAGGCGGCGGCCGCTGGGATCTTGAATATCATGTTCCCGAACGCTGGACGCTGGCGCGCGGCGCGGTGCGTTTCCACGCCACCAACACGCCGTTCCGGCACCTGGGCTTTTTCCCCGACATGGGGGCGCAATGGGATTGGATGCGGGTGCGGACCGTGCCGGGCGCGCGCGTGCTCAACATGTTCGGTTACACGGGGGTCGGCAGCCTGATCGCGGCCGAAGCCGGCGCAACAGTCACCCATGTCGATGCCAGCAAAAAGGCGGTCGCCTCGGCGCGCGACAATGCCGCGCTCTCGGGGCTGGGTGATGCGCCGCTGCGCTGGCTGACCGACGATGCGCTGAAATTCATGCGCCGCGAGGTTCGCCGCGGCAGCAAATATGATGGCATCTTGCTCGATCCGCCGAAATACGGCCGCGGCCCCGATGGCGAGATCTGGTCGCTGGAGCGCGACCTGCCCGAGCTAATGCAGCTGGCGCGGCAATTGCTCAGCGACAATGCGGCGTTCCTGGTGCTGACCGTCTATGCCATCCGCATGTCGGCGCTCGCCATCCATGCGCTGATGGGCGAGGTGATGGCCGGCGCCGGTGGCAGCATCGCCAGCGGCGACATGGCGATTCGCGAGGACGGCCGCGGGCTGTTGCTGCCCACGGCGATCTTCAGCCGCTGGAGCGCCGACTAAAAGGCCTTCAGCACAGCGTCGATCTCGGCACCTTTCGCGGTCCGCAGCGCGGCGCACTGCCCGATGCGTTCCTTGGCCTGCGACAGTTCCAGTTCGCCGCCGCCGATCGCCTTGAGCTTGGGCCGCACCATCGCTTCGACCCTGGCGATGTCGGCGGTGGCGCAAAAACCGCTGTAAAGATTGACGATGCCGCTGCGCGCAAAGCCGGGGAAACTTTCCATAAGACGCGGGAAATTGGCGTTGACGAAGACGATCGTCGCGTCGCGTGCGCCGGGCTGGCTGCCCAGCACGCTGACGGTGCGCACGGTTTCCAGCGATTGCACGCCGGGTGCCAGCGCCAGCCGCTGCGCGGCGGCGATCGCGGCGGGCGTTTCGGCATAGCCCAGCGCGACGCTGATCTGGCTGCGCAACAGCGGATCATCGGATGCCAACATCCGCGCCGACAGGCTGTCCATGAACGCCACGCCGCCATCCTGCACCGCAACGGCGAGCGCGACCTGGCGATAGCTTGGCTCGATTGCCCCCGCGTCGCCGGCCAGCCAGGCCTTGGCGGCGGTTGCCAGCTTGCTCCGCACCGCCGGGTCGCGGGCTTCCAGCGCCACCAGCGACACGAGCGACGTCCGCAGCATCTGCTGCTGCATCGGATCGGCCTTGTAGGCATCGCGGCGCGGATCAAAGCCCAGCGCTGCCAGCCGCGGGCCATAGATCGCCGCCATCATGCGGCGATACTGCAACGTCTGCGCCGGCGTCAGCAGCGTGTCGCCAAGCTCCTTGAGACGATAGCCCAGCGCGACCGCGGCGAGCCGCTCCGGGTTGCCGGCCAGCGCCTTGGCGCCGCGCGCCACTGTGTCGAACCCGGTCTTGCCGGCGGCGAAATCGGCCCACAGGCTGTCGGCGACGGCCATGGCGTTGCGGGCCGGCAGCGTCGGTGCCGCAGCAATCAGCGCATCCCAGCCGCCAGCGGGCGAGAAACGGTAATAGCCGGCGCCGGCAGCATTGGGCATCAGCGCCAAATCGGTGCCGATCAGTGGCGGCAGCGTCGCATCGGCCTTGTCGAACAACGTGCAGTTGCGGCCTTCGCCGCGCGACAGGCACATCGGGATCGACCATGTCCGCAGTCGGCGATCGGTGGCGATACCCAGCGGCACATAGCGCGACTGGTGCAGGGTGATGGCCTTTTCGCCGTCGTTCACCGTCACCACCGGCACGCCGGTCTGGTCGGTAAAGGTGCGCAGCGCCGGCACCAGCCGTGCGTCGCCGGCCGCCTCCCCGACAGACGCGAAGAAATCTTCCGCCGTCGCATTGCCATAGGCATGGCGCTGCATGTGCAACTGCACGCCCTTGCGGAATTTCTCCGGGCCGACAAAGGCTTCGAACATCGAAACGACCTGGGCACCCTTCTGATAGGTGATGCCGTCGAAGGCGCTGGTGATCTGGTCGTTGCGGGTGATCGTCTGGCGGATCGGCCGGCCGCGGCCGAGCGAATCGGTGTCCATCGCGCCAAAGGCCTCGTCGAGCTCGGAGACGCCGATGCCGAGATCGGGCCGCCACAGGTCGCCGATCTTCTTGCCCATCCATTCGGCAAAGCTCTCGTTAAGCCAGATGTCGGTCCACCATGTCGGGGTCACCAGGTCGCCGAACCATTGGTGCGCCATCTCGTGCGCCGAGACTTCGCCGAAACGGCGCATCTGGCTCGACGGTGCATCATTGTCGAGCAGGATCAGATCGTCGGAATAGATGATCAGCCCGGCATTCTCCATTGCGCCGCCCTGAATTGGGGAGGCAAGGGCATCGAGCTTTTCATAGGGGTAGGGGATGCCGAAGTAATCCTCCAGCCGTGCCAGCAATTTGGGGGTTTCGCGCGCCGCGATCTGCATCCGCGGCGCCTGGCCCGTGGTGGCGATGACGCGGAATTCCAACGGCGTCTTGCGCACGCCATTGGGCGGCGCGCTGGCGGTGACGACATCGAACGGCCCGACGCCGATGGCGACGAGATAGGTCGGCAGCGGTTTGGTCGGCGCAAAGCGGTGGACCGTCATCGCGCCCTTTTGCGTTGCCGATACCTCGGGCGAATTGGCAAAGGCCTTGGCGCTGCCGGGCACGGTCAGCGTCACCGTGAACGGCGTCTTGAAGCCGGGTTCGTCAAAGCCCGGGAACATGCGGCGCGCGTCGATCGGCTCCATCTGCGTCCAGGCGTACCAGTCGTCTCCGACCTTGCCGTGGAACAACCCTTCTGCGCCGCTGCGGAAGCCGGCGGCATAGTCGAACTTGAAGGTCACCTTGCCGGCCGGCAGCGGCCCGGCGAGATCGAGGCGGGCGACGCCGGATGCATCGACCTGCGTGTAGCGCGCGGCGACGGTCTTGCCGCCGGCGGTGGCGCTGGCGCGGGCGACCTGCAGGCCGTTGCCGTGGAGGAAGACGACCGCGGTCGGCCGCGCAAAGGTCGCATCGATCTCGGTGTGGCCGCTGAAGCCGGTCTTTGCGGGATCGACAGTCAGGTCGAGCCGATAGGCGGTCGGCGTGACGCCATCGGGCAGCCGTCCCAGCGGCGGCGGTGCCGCGGCAACGGCCAGGACGGCGGCGGGGGCCAGGAATGCGGACGCCAACAACTTCATGATCTGCGGGGCCTTTCGAACAAGGCCGCCTGTTTGCCCCGGCGTGGCCGCCGGGGCAAGGGACCGTATTGTATTTATACTACAGTTAAAGAATGAACTTCGACAGGTCGGTATCGCGGGCGATGGCGCCGAGCTCGCGCTCGACATAGGCCGCATCGATGGTCACCGCATCGCCGGCGCGTTCGCTGGCGTCAAAGCTCAGCGATTCGAGCAGCTTTTCCATCACGGTCTGCAATCGCCTGGCGCCGATGTTCTCGACGGCGTCGTTCACCTGTGCCGCGGTGCGCGCGATGGCGTCGATGCCGTCGCTGGTCAGGGTCAGGGTGACGCCCTCGGTGCCGAGCAGCGCCGTATACTGGCGGATCAGCGACGCCTCGGTATCGGTCAGGATGCGGCGGAAATCATCATAGGTCAGGCCTTTCAGCTCGACGCGGATCGGCAGCCGCCCCTGCAACTCGGGCAGCAGGTCGCTGGGTTTCGAGACGTGGAAAGCCCCCGAGGCGATGAACAGGATATGGGCGGTTTTCACCGGGCCGTATTGTGTCGCCACGGTGGTGCCTTCGATCAGCGGCAGCAAGTCGCGCTGCACGCCTTCGCGACTGACCGAGCCGCCGCGCACGTCGCTGACAGCGATCTTGTCGATCTCGTCGAGGAACACGATGCCGTTGGCCTCGGCACTGCGCACCGCCTCGCGGGCGATGTCGTCATCGTCGAGCCGCTTGTCCGATTCCTCGGCGAGCAGCGCGTCCCACGCGGCATCGACGCTCATCTTGCGGCGCTTGGTGCGGCCGCCCATCGCCTTGCCGAGCATGTCGCCGAGGTTGAACATGCCGACCTGGCCGGGCTGCATGCCGGGCATTTCGAACGCCGGCGGGTTGTCGGCGACTTCGATTTCGACCTCGCGACCCTTCAGGTCGCCGTTGCGGAAGCGATCGCGGAACGCCAGTCGCGTCGCCTCGCTGGCGTCTTTGCTGACGAGCACGTCGAGCAGCCGCGCTTCAGCAGCGCTCTCGGCCGCGTCCTTTACCCCGGCTCGGCGCGCCTCGCGGACCAGCCGGATCGATTCCTCGACGAGATCGCGGACGATCGAATCGACGTCGCGGCCGACGTAACCGACCTCGGTGAACTTGGTCGCCTCGATCTTGAGGAAGGGCGCGCCGGCTAGCTTGGCGAGGCGCCGGCTGATCTCGGTCTTGCCGCAGCCGGTGGGGCCGATCATCAGGATGTTCTTGGGCGTTACCTCGTCGCGCAGATCATCGGCGAGCCGCTGCCGGCGCCAGCGATTGCGGAGCGCGACCGCGACGGCTTTTTTCGCATCGTCCTGGCCGACGATGTGGCGATCGAGCGCTGTGACGATCTCGCGCGGGGTCAGGCCGACATCGTCGGCGGTGATATTCGACTGGGGGTTCATGGCGTTCACTTGTCCTCTCCGGCCGCGATGGTTTCGACGGTCAGCTGGTCGTTGGTGTAGATGCACAGCTCCGCGGCGATCGCCATGGCGCGCCGGGCGATATGTTCGGCATCGTGATCGCTGTCGGCGAGCGCCCGCGCGGCGGCCAGCGCATAATTGCCGCCCGATCCGATCGCGGCAACGCCGCCCAGCGGTTCGAGCACATCGCCGGTGCCGGTCAGGACCAGCGTCACATCCTTGTCGGCGACGATCATCATCGCCTCCAGCCGGCGCAGGTAGCGATCGGTGCGCCAGTCCTTGGCAAGTTCGACGGCGGCGCGGGTGAGCTGGCCGGGATAGCGCTCGAGCTTGGCCTCGAGCCTTTCGAACAGGGTGAAGGCGTCGGCGGTGGCACCGGCAAAACCGCCGATCACGAGCCCGCCGGGGCCGAGCCGGCGAACCTTTTTGGCATTGGGTTTCATCACGGTGTTGCCCATCGTCACCTGGCCGTCGCCGGCGATGGTGACGCGGCCGTTCTTGCGCACCGACACGATGGTCGTGCCGTGCCAATCGGGAAAATCTGCCATGTCGGGGGATATGCTTTCGTCTGGAATTGGCTATCGATCCCGATGTAGGAAGGTTTCGCGGCCAGAAAAGACCTGCCATTCCTGACGGCATGGCAAGCAATGGGGCCATCTGCTACGGCCCGATGATGGCAGCACCCGGCACCCTGATCGTCCACGACCTTGCGACGGCGCAGCCGCGTCCGCCGCGCGGGCTGCTCGTCGAACTCTGGCACTGGTTCGGGAGAGCGTTCCTCGGCCTTGGTGGCTGGCGCATTGCTGGCGACTGGCCGGCCGATGCCAAGGTGGTGGTGACGGCGGGGCCGCATACATCGAACTGGGATGGCATCTGGATGATCGCCGCGGCCGCCAAATGGCGCATCCGCCTGCGCTACATGGGCAAGAAAAGCCTCACCGAAGGGCCGCTGGGTGGCCTCGTCAAATGGACCGGTTGCATCCCCATCGACCGAACCAAAAGCAACGCCGTCGTCCAGTCCATGGTCGATGCCTTTGCCGCCAGCGACGGGCTGGTGCTGGTCGTGCCGCCGGAAGGCACGCGCGACGCAGTCGACAAATGGAAATCGGGTTTCTACCACATCGCGGTCGCCGCCGGCGTGCCGATCACTTTTGCGGTGATGGACTATGCCACGAAAACCGTCAGCCTGCCGGCGACACTGTGGCCGAGCGGCGACTATGAACGCGACCTGCCGATCATCCAGAGTTTCTATGCGCCGGCAAAGGGCAAATATCCCGACAAGTTCGTGATGACCGGCCGCTAGCGCATGACCTAGGCCCGGCAGGCCTTCACCGAGGCCGGATTGACCGGCTGGCCCAGCTTGAAAATCGCCAGATAGCCGGGTTTCAGGTCGGCGATCGAAACCAGGTCATAGCCCACTGCCTTGACCTCGCAGACCAGCAGTTCCTTGGGCATGCCATGGTCTTCGGCCTGGCGCTCGAGGTCGACGACCGCGATGCGTCCACCGGGTTTCAGGCTGGCCCGCAGCTTGTAAAGCAGCGCATAGGGCTGGGCGATCTCGTGGTACATGTGGATCAACAGCGCGGTATCGACGCTGGCCCGCGGCAGGCGCGGATCGGATGGCGATCCCAGCACGAAATGCACATTCGTCAGCTTGGCCTTGCGCACGCGCGCCCGCAGGTCGGTTACATAGGATCGCACGATGTCCTGGGCAATCACCCGCCCCCTGGGCCCAACCACGGGGGCGACGCGCATCGTGTAATAGCCGGTGCCGGCGCCGATGTCGGCGACGGTATCGCCGGGCTTGATGCCGACCAGCCGGATCACGGTCGCCGCCTCCCCGGCACGGTCACGGCTCGATTCGTCCGCCCACGCCGGGCTGACGATCCGCGCGACCTCACGCTGCGGCAGGGGAAAGGCGATGGCCGGCGTGGCTGCCAGCAAAAGGGGGAGCAACAGTTTACGCATGACAGACGATTAGCGCGTCGGGCTGTCGCTGGCCATATCCCTGGAAATCTCAGGCGCGGCGCGCGCGGCGTCGGTCGGCCTTGCTTGGCGCGGCGGCCGAATCGGCGGCCATGCCACCGCTTGTCGCCAGCGATCGCCAGCGGTTCATCTGGGCCATGAACTGGCCGAGATCGCTGCCGCTCAACTGGCTGCCGCCGATGAACTTCAGCTGGACCGGGTTGACCGGCCGGCCCCTCAGCCAGATTTCGTAGTGCAGGTGCGGCCCGGTCGATATGCCCGTCGAGCCGACATAGCCGATGACCTGGCCTTGTGCGACGCTCTGGCCTGAGCGCACGGCAAAGCGCGACATATGCGCATAGCCGGTATTGAGTTCCTTGTTGTGCTTCAACAGCACATAATTGCCATGGCCGCCATGCTTGCCGGCGAACGCCACGACACCGCTGGCGGCAGCAAGGATCGGGCTGCCCCATGGCGCGCCGAAATCGACGCCCTGGTGCATGCGTGAATAGGCGAGAAGCGGGTGGAAACGCATGCCGAAGCCCGAGGTCAGCCGCGCACCATCGACCGGCGTGCGCATCAGGCCTTTTTTGACGCTTTCGCCGCCGGAGCGGAAATATTCGGTGCGGCTGCCGAAATTCCAGCGGCCGATTTCAATGGGGTCCTTGCCCGATCGGGCCATGCCGGCAAACAGCAGCGCGCCATGGCGGATTTCGCCGGTTTCGGCCTTGTCCTGTTCGATGACGATATCGAACCGGTCGCGCTTGCCGACGCCATGCTGGAAATCGACGGCATAGCCCATGGTCTTGACATAGTCGCTGGCGAGCCGAGCCGGGATGCCGGCGCCGCGCAGCGATCGTTCGATGCTGCTGCCAACGAGGCCCTGGACGCGCAGCGGCGTTGAATCGACGGCGATCGGGATCTGCCGGACGACCAGCGTGTCGCCTTGGCGCGCCACGGCGAGCCGCAGGTCGAAGGCAGCGCGGAAGCCGAGCAGTTCGAGCGGGCGCGGCACGCTGCGGGTTTCGCGGCGGCCGAGCACGAGGTCCATGTCGGTGCCGCCGGGCATGGCCGAAAGACTGGCCAGCGGCCGTACCAGCGCGATGACGGCGGCGATGTCGGACTGGCCGACGCCGGCGCGGCGCAGCACGGCTTCGAAACTGTCGCGGCCGTTCAGCCGCGCGGTGAGTTCAAGGCGGGGGCGTTCGGGCGCCTCGGCAAGCGGTTCGACCAGGCGGACATTGGGAACCGGTTCGGCACCGGTGGCGCCGCCGCGGGCCAGCGGCGCGATCGCCTGCGGCCGGATCATCTCGCGCTGCGCCGGTGTCAGCGGGGTCCGTGCCGCTTCCGGCAACGGCATCACATGCGCGCCGAGCCAGAGTGCGGTGCCGCAAAGTGCGGTGCAGGCGCCGAATCCCAGCCACCAGGCCTTGCTGCCGATGGCATCGCCGAGATCGAGCGACACTTCGGTGCCAAGGCCGATGCCTTCAAAGCCAAGATTGCGGCGGGCAATGACACCGCGCCAATCGGCCGCAGCAAGGCGCCGCGGCAGCGGACCGGCAAGCGCCGCCGAGCCGTTCACGGCGTGCAATTCCGGCTGGAACAAGCGCATTTCCCCCACGGGCCGTCCAATCTGTTGAATCCTTGAATCAATCGCATATGCTGTGTCAATCCTGCAACGCCGCGCAAAATGCGGTATGCGATGAGCCGATGGTCTTTGAACGGTCACTTGAATCACGGCGTCGGGCGTGCGAATCTTACGACTGCAGGTGATTTGCAAAGGACGCGATGCGCGGACAGCAAACCAGTCAATCGCCAACGGCAGCCCGCAAGGGTCCGGCCACTGGTCGTCGCTCGCCCGGAAGTTGCTTGTCGCGCGGCGTCGCCAACCCCAGATTGACCGGGTGACGATCCAACGCCCACCCCAGCACGCAACGCCCCGGCTGCGGGCGTCGGTATCGGCGGCCATTGTCACGGCTGTCCTTGGTCCGACCAATACCGGCAAGACCCACCTCGCCGTCGAACGGCTGTGCGGCCATGCCAGCGGCATCATCGGCTTCCCGCTCCGCCTGCTGGCACGCGAAGTCTATGAAAAGGTCGTCGCGCTGAAAGGCGAAAAGCTGGTCGCGTTGATCACCGGCGAGGAAAAGATCGTTCCCGAAGGCGCGCGCTATTTTCTCTGCACTGTCGAATCGATGCCGACCGATCGCGATGTGGCATTTGTCGCCATCGACGAGGGCCAGGTCGCCGCTGACCCCGAGCGTGGCCATGTCTTCACCGACCGGCTGCTCCACGCCCGCGGCTATGCCGAAACGATGATCCTCGGCTCCGAAACGCTGCGGCCGCTGATCCGCAAGCTGATCCCCGAAGCCGAGATCATCACCCGGCCGCGGTTTTCGACGCTCAGCTATGCCGGTTCGAAAAAGCTGTCGCGCCTGCCACGGCGCTGCGCCATCGTCGCATTCACCGCGACCGAGGTCTATGCGCTGGCCGAAATGCTGCGCCGGCAAAAGGGCGGCGCAGCCGTGGTGATGGGCAGTCTCAGTCCCCGCACCCGCAATGCCCAGGTCGCCATGTACCAATCGGGCGAAGTCGATTACCTCGTCGCCACCGATGCGATCGGCATGGGGCTCAACATGGACATCGCCCATGTCGCCTTCGCCTCGCTGGGCAAGTTCGATGGCCGCCGCCAGCGCCGGCTGATGCTGTCGGAAATGGCGCAGATCGCCGGCCGCGCCGGGCGGTATCAAAAGGACGGCACCTTCGGCACCGTCCAGCTTGGCACCGCCGCGGCGGCGGCGTTCACGCCCGAGGAGATCGAAGGGCTGGAGGGCCATCGCTTCGAGGCGCTCGAGCACCTTGTCTGGCGCAATACCGATCTCGATTTCGGCACCTTGCCGCGGTTGATCGCCTCGCTCGACATGCGGCCGCCGCGGTTCGAACTGCAGCGCGGCGATGATGCCGTCGATCTGGCCGTGCTCAAGCGTCTGGCGGGCGAGCCGTGGGTGATGGAGCGTACGCACCAGGGTTCGCGTGGCGTGTCGCGGCTATGGGCGGCGTGCGGGCTGCCCGATTATCGCAAGACCGGTGCCGAACAGCATGCGCGTCTGGTCGGCCGGGTGTTCCGTCATTTGTCCGAAGGGGATGGCCGGCTGCCCGATGCCTGGATTGCCAGCGAGCTGGCGCATCTCGATCGCGTCACCGGCGATGTCGAAACGCTCGCCGATCGTATCGCCGGCGCGCGCACCTGGACCTATGTCGCCCACCGCCCCGATTGGCTGGCCGACGCGCCGCACTGGGCAGAGCGCACCCGCGCGGTCGAGGACCGCCTGTCCGATGCGTTGCACGCGGCCCTGACCCAGCGGTTCGTCGATCGCCGCACCGCGGTGCTGCTGCGCGACCTGAAGGCGCGCGGCCAGGACCAGCGGGTCGAAATCGATCCCGATGGTGCGGTGGCGGTCGAAGGCGAAGTCATCGGGCGGCTCGACGGTTTCCGCTTCACCGTCGACCAGCAGGCGCGCGCCGGCGAACAGCGGCTGTTGCTGGCGGCCGCCGAACGCTATCTCGTCAAGGAACTGGCGCGCCGCGCCGCGCTGCTGGTCGATGCCGGCGATGCCGAATTCGCGCTCGATTTCGCCGGGCGCATGCCGCCACGGCTGCTGTGGAACGGCGCGCGCATCGGCGCGCTGCGCAAGGGCCGCGATGCGATGACGCCGCGCATCGAGCTCGATCGCTCGCTGGCAAGCCTGTCGATCGATGATCGGCGTCGGGTTGCGGCGCGGCTCGACGCCTGGTTTGCCGCAGCGCTGGCGCGCGAACTGGGCCCGCTGGTGCGGTTGGCTGGTTTGCGCGATGCCGTGTCGCCCGTGGCACGCGGGCTGATCGTGCGGCTGGTCGAAACACTGGGTGCCCTGAAGCGCTGCGACGCCGGCGAACAGATCGAGGCGTTGCCGCGCGCCGATCGGCAGGCGTTGACCGGCGCCGGCGTGCGGCTGGGCGTCGTCCATGTCTTTGTCGGCACGGCGCTGCGGCCCGAACCGACCCGCTGGCGGCTGGCGCTGTGGGCGGTGTGGAACGAGATTGCCGCGCTGCCGCCGCTGCCGCAGCCGGGCCGCGTCAGCATCGCCGTTGACGACGGGCTGCCGGCGGGCTTTCTCGAAGCCGCCGGTTTCTGGCGCATCGGCAGCGAAGCGGTACGCATCGACATGGTCGACCGGCTTGCCCGCGCCATTCACGGCCGCCGGGAGGGCCGGGCGCCCTTCATCCCCGATCCGAATTGGGCGGCCAGCGCCGGCCTGACCCGCGACGGCCTGGCGCGGCTGATGCGCGCGCTCGGTTATCGGCTTCAGCTTGTCGACGGCGCCGCGCATTTCGCCTGGCGCGGCCAGCGGCGACCCAGTGTTCAACAGGACTCGATCAGCGACACCAGGACGTTGACCGCGTCACCCTTCGCAATCCTGGCGGGCATGAAAGGCAGGTAGCATTTGGTCTACGGCGCAGGGCTTCGGCTCGACAAATGGTTGTGGTTTGCGCGTCTCGCCAAATCACGCTCTGTGGCGCAGGACCTGTGTGAAAGCCGACGATTGCGCATCGATGGCCGGGTGATTGACCGGGCCTCGGCGCTGGTCAGGCCGGGATCGGTGCTCAGCTTTCCGCACGGCGACGATATCGTCGTGGTGCGGGTGGAAGGGCTGGCAGAACGCCGCGGCCCCTATGAGGAGGCTCGCCACCTTTATACCGACCTCAGCCAGCGGGTCGCAGCGCGTTGGCAGGGCATCGCGCAGGCCGCCGGTGACGCCACGCCAAGCAACCAGACATTGACGACAGCCGCGGCGGCGTTCTAGCAGCAACGCGGAATGCAACTCAGGCGGGCATGGCCCGCCGCGAAACTATGCGGGTATGCCCGCGGGGGAGAGACAATGGCGTACGTGGTCACCGAAGCCTGCATCAAGTGCAAGTATATGGATTGCGTGGAGGTGTGCCCGGTCGACTGTTTCTACGAAGGCGAGAACATGGTCGTCATCAATCCCAACGAATGCATCGATTGCGGCGTCTGCGAGCCCGAATGCCCGGCCGAGGCGATTCTGCCCGATACCGAAGGCGGCCTTGAAAAGTGGATGGAGCTCAACGCCACTTTCTCGGCGCAATGGCCCAACATCACCATGAAGGGCGATTCCCCCGACGATGCCGATTCGCACAAGGGCGAGGAAGGCAAGTTCGACAAGTACTTTTCCGACAAGGCCGGATCGGGCAACTGATCGCCGCCTGAGGGCAGGCGGACGCATCCGGACGCCGGCGGGCAAGCCCGCCGGCGTTCTTTATGGCCGTCCAGTATGAATTTTTTGGCAGGTGGCGGGCCAATACCACCGCGCCAGTGGATTTCCGGGGCGTTTCCTGCTATGACGGCTTCGTGACGGTGGGCCAACCACTGCCGCGGTCGCCGGTTCTGCCGCCAACTGCCCCCTGCCGGGTCGGCGGCGAACCTGATGGTACAACTGGCAGGTCGCCCGAACCAACGTAAAGTGCCGTATCGCCGCCATGCCCGATCGCGTGGTGCCGGTCAGACGCCTTTCAACTGGTTCCGGCGTGCAGGAAGGAACGGATATCCATGGCAATCGCCAAGCCGCTCGGCTTTGAAGTCGGTGACTATGTCGTTTACCCGAAACATGGTGTTGGCCGCGTGGTCGAGCTGCAGCGCTCGGAAATCGCCGGCACCATTCTCGAGCTGTTCGTGCTGCGTTTCGAAAAGGAACGCATGACGCTGCGCGTTCCGACCAACAAGGCGGAAGCCGTCGGTATGCGCAAGCTGTCGAGCCAGGCGACGCTCACCGAAGCCCTGACGACGCTGAAGGGCAAGCCGCGGATCAAGCGCACCATGTGGTCGCGCCGGGCGCAGGAATATGAAGCCAAGATCAACTCCGGCGATCTGGTGTCGATTGCCGAGGTGGTCCGCGACCTGCATCGCGCCGAGGACCAGCCGGAGCAGAGCTATTCCGAACGCCAGATCTATGAGGCCGCGATCGGCCGCCTGGCGCGTGAGCTCGCAGCGATGGAAAACATCGACGAACCCGCCGCCCAGCTGAAGATCGAACAGGTCCTCAAGGCGGCGTAAGCCAGCGCTTCGACAACGGGCGACGGCCCCCGCAGGCGTGCAACAGCACGCTTGCCGGGGCCGGTTGCGTGTGTTTTATAAGCCAAAAAAGCAATCGGGAGGTGGTTGCATGATAGTTAGGGGTCTTGTTTTTTGCG
>JBBQKM010000007.1:0-29997 GCA_038326915.1 Sphingomonadales bacterium | reverse complement strand
GCTCGGCATCTTCATCAACCGCAAGAATGTCATCATCATCCTGATGTCGATCGAGCTGATCCTGCTCGCGGTGAACATCAATTTCATCGCCTTTTCGGCCTATCTTCACCAGGTTCACGGCCAGATCTTCGCGATGTTCGTGCTGACCGTGGCCGCCGGCGAGGCCGCGATCGGGCTGGCCATCCTCGTCATCTATTTCCGCAACCGCGGCACCATCGCGGTTGACGATGCCGACATGATGAAGGGCTGAGCCGCAACGTGATTCAGCTTCTCGTTTTTCTGCCGCTGATCACCGCGCTTGTTGCCGGGCTGGGTGGCCGCGTCATCGGGCATACCGCCGCCAAGTTCGTCACCACCGGCGGGCTGTTCGCCAGCGCTGCCCTGTCATGGGTGATTTTCTCGCAATTCTGGCTGTCCGGCGCGCCGGCGACAGTGGTGCCGGTGCTCGACTGGATCCAGTCGGGCGACCTGCAGGTGCAATGGGCGTTCAAGGTCGATACGCTGACCGCGGTGATGCTCGTCGTCGTCACCACGGTGTCGGCGCTCGTCCACCTGTATAGCTGGGGCTATATGGAGGAGGATCCTTCGCAGTCGCGGTTCTTCGCCTATCTGTCGCTGTTCACCTTTGCGATGCTGATGCTGGTGACCGCCGACAACCTCGTCCAGATGTTCTTTGGCTGGGAAGGCGTCGGGCTGGCGTCGTACCTGCTGATCGGTTTCTGGTATCACAAGCCCAGCGCCAATGCCGCGGCGATCAAGGCCTTTGTCGTCAACCGTGTCGGCGATTTCGGCTTCTCGCTCGGCATTTTCGGGACCTTCCTGGTGTTCGGCACCGTGTCGATCGATGCCATCCTTGCCGCAGTACCCGGTCACGCCGGCCAGACGTTCTCGTTCCTCGGCCATAGCGTCGATGTGATGACCTGCCTGTGTTTGCTGCTGTTCGTCGGCGCGATGGGCAAATCGGCGCAATTGGGGCTGCACACGTGGCTGCCTGATGCGATGGAGGGGCCGACGCCGGTCTCGGCGCTGATCCATGCTGCCACCATGGTGACCGCCGGCGTCTTCATGGTTTGCCGCCTGTCGCCGATGTTCGAAGCAAGCCTGACCGCGCAGGCCGTTGTCACCTATGTCGGCGCCGTGACGGCCTTATTTGCGGCGTCGGTGGCGCTGGTACAGACCGACATCAAGCGCGTCATCGCCTATTCGACCTGTTCGCAGCTCGGCTACATGTTCTTCGCCGCCGGCTCGGGTGCCTACGGCGCGGCGATGTTCCACCTGTTCACCCATGCCTTTTTCAAGGCGCTGCTGTTCCTCGGCGCCGGCTCGGTCATCCATGCCATGCACCATGAACAGGACATGCGCTACTACGGGGGCCTCAGGAAACACATCCCCGTCACCTTTGCCCTGATGACCGTCGGCACACTTGCGCTGACTGGGTTCTTTTTTACCTCTGGCTATTATTCGAAGGATGCAATCCTCGAAGCGGCATTTGCCAGCGGCACCAGCCATGGCCAGTTCGCGTTCATTGTCGGCGCGTTCGTGGCGCTGCTCACCAGCTTCTACTCATGGCGGCTGGTGTTCCTGACCTTCTACGGCAGCCCGCGTTGGGCCGGGTCTGAGCATATCCAGCACGCGCTGCATGACGCGCATCACGGCGACGATCACCACGCGACGGCGAGCGGCACTGGTGGCTATCACCCGCACGAAAGCCCGCTGTCGATGCTGGTGCCGCTGTTCGTGCTCGGCGCGGGGGCGCTAGGCGCCGGCTGGCTGTGGCATGAAAGCTTTGTCGGCGCCGAACATGGCGCCGCATTCTGGCGCGGCAGTCTCGCCTTCCGCGAACATCTGATGCACGCGATGCACGAAGTGCCGGCCTGGGTGGTGTGGACGCCGTCGATGGCGTTCTTCCTCGGGCTTCTCGGCGCCTGGTATGCCTATCTGCGGTCGCCGGATCTGCCGGCGCGCGCGGCGGGTGCTGTGCCGGCGCTCTATGCCTTCCTGACCCACAAATGGTATTTCGATGAGCTCTACGATGCCGTTTTCGTGCGGCCGTCGTTTGCTATCGGGCGGTTCCTGTGGGTGCGCGGCGACCAGCAGACCATCGATCGCTTCGGTCCCGATGGCGCCGCGGCGGCGATCGCCGGTGGTGCGCGCGCGGCCGGGCGCTTCCAGTCAGGTTATGTCTATTCCTATGCGCTCGTCATGCTGACCGGGCTCGCCGCTGCGGCCGCCTGGTTCTCGCTCGGCACCGGCCTCGCAACCGTCGCGGGCGGCCAGTGATGCCCATGCTGTCGATTATGATCCTGTTGCCGGTGTTGTCGGCCGTCGTGCTGGTTGGCTTGCCCGGGATTGATGCGCAGCGGGCGCGGATCGTGGCGCTGGTTACGACGCTGGTCGAATTCGCGCTCGGGCTGATGCTTTGGTCGGGGTATGAAAACACCGCGGCGGGTTTCCAGTTCGTCGAAAAGCTGCCGCTGTTCGCGCCCTATCTCGACTGGCACCTCGGTATCGACGGCATCGCGCTGATGCTGATCCTGCTCAGCGTCTTCCTGATGCCGCTGTGCATCCTGGCGTCGTGGGAAAGCGTGCAGAAGCGTGTGCCCGAATTTATGGCGGCGTTCCTGATCATGGAATCGCTGATGGTCGGCACCTTTGCGGCGCGCGACATCTTCCTGTTCTACCTGTTCTTCGAAGCCGGGCTGATTCCGATGTTCCTGATCATCGGCATCTGGGGCGGGGCGCGGCGCATTTACGCTTCGTACAAATTCTTCCTCTATACCCTGCTCGGTTCGGTGCTGATGCTCGTCGGCATGATCTACATGGTGGGGGAGGCCGGCAGCACCGATATCGGCGTGCTGTCGCGCTGGAATTTCTCGGCAGGCGCGCAATTCTGGTTGTTCCTCGCCTTCTTTGCCTCTTTCGCCGTCAAGATGCCGATGTGGCCGGTCCACACCTGGCTGCCCGATGCGCATGTCGAGGCGCCGACCGCGGGGTCGGTGATCCTTGCCGGCGTGCTGCTCAAGCTGGGCGGCTATGGCTTCGTGCGCTTCTCGCTGCCGATGTTCCCCGATGCCTCGGCGCAGCTGATCTGGCTGGTGTTCGGGCTGTCGATGGTCGCCGTTGTCTACACCTCGCTCGTCGCGCTGGTGCAGAACGACATGAAGAAGCTGATCGCCTATTCGTCGGTCGCGCATATGGCGTTCGTCACCGCCGGGCTGTTCGCGCTCAACACCCAGGGCATCGAGGGCAGCCTTGTCATGATGCTGTCGCACGGTCTCGTTTCGGGCGCGTTGTTCCTTTGCGTCGGCGTTGTCTATGATCGCCTGCATACCCGCGAGATCGGGCGCTATGGCGGGCTGGCCGACACCATGCCGCGTTATGCGCTGCTGCTGCTTTTCTTCACCATGGCGAGTGTCGGGCTGCCCGCTACCAGCGGCTTCGTCGCCGAATTCCTGGTGCTCATTGGGCTATACCAGACCAGCACCTGGGCGACGTTCGTGATGACGACGGGTATCATCCTCGGCGCCGCCTATATGCTGTGGCTGTACCGCCGCATCGCCTTTGGTGCCGCCGCCGGTGATGATACCCGCGCCATGCCCGACCTGTCGCTGCGCGAAATCGCCATATTGCTGCCGATCACCGCTGCGGTGCTGTGGATGGGCATTTATCCCAAAAGCTTTCAGGCGCCGATGAAGCCCGCCATCGCCAGCATCGTCGCGCGCCTTGATGGCCGCGAACTGGCGACGATCCCGACGCGGATGACGCTGACACCCGGCCTGCCGGTGGATTTGCTGCCAGCCGCGGCGAAGGCCGCATTCGACAGTCCTATGGCGGCTGAGCCCGAGGCGCATCGATGAACCCGACCTTTGCCTCGATCGCCATCGCCGGCCCGGAAGCGGTGCTCACCGCCGGCAGCCTGCTGGCGCTGATGCTCGGCACCTTCGGCGGCGGCGATCGCGCGCTTAAGGGGCTGACCTGGGTGTGCGTGCTGATCCTCGGACTCGCTGGAGCGACTTTGCTCGACGACCCGGCGGCGCGGCAATATGCGTTCGACGGGCTCTATGTCGCCGATGGCTATTCGGCGTTCCTCAAGGTGTTGATCCTCGCTGCCGCCGCTGCGTCCATGCTGCTGGCGCTACCCTATCTGTCCGCTGCCAAGACCGGCCGTTTTGAATATCCGGTGCTGCTGATGCTGGCGACCCTGGGCATGTGCATGATGGTCAGCGCCAACGACATGTTGTCGCTCTATGTCGGTCTCGAATTGACCAGCCTCGCGTCGTACGTGCTCGCCGCCTTCCATCGCGGCGAGAGTCGGTCGTCGGAGGCGGGGCTCAAATATTTCGTCCTTGGCGCGCTCGCCTCGGGCATCCTGCTGTATGGCATCACACTGGTTTACGGCTTTGCCGGGTCGACCGGCTTCGACACCGTCCACGCGGTGCTCGGCAGCCAGCAGACGCGCTCGCTCGGCATCCTCGTCGGGCTGGTGTTCATCCTGTCGGGGCTGGCCTTCAAGATTTCCGCGGTGCCGTTCCACATGTGGACCCCCGACGTCTATGAAGGCGCACCGACCCCGGTCGCCGCCTTCTTCTCGGCAGCGCCCAAGGCGGCGGCGCTCGGCCTGATGGTGCGCGTGCTCGTCGGCGCCTTCGGGCCGATGGCGGTCGACTGGCAGCAGATCGTGATCTTCCTTGCTGTCGCCTCGATGGGCCTCGGCGCGGTCGGCGCCATCGGCCAGACCAACGTCAAGCGCCTGCTTGCCTATTCGTCGATCGCCAATATCGGCTTTGCGCTGGTCGGGCTGGCGGCGGCGTCGCCATTGGGGATCGAGGCGCTGCTGTTCTACACCGCCGTCTATCTGGCGATGACGCTCGGCAGCTTTCTGGTCGTGCTGCAGCTGCGCCGTCACGATGGCGCGCCGGTAGAGTTGCTCAGCGACCTGAGCGGGCTGTCAAAGACCCGGCCGGGGCTGGCGGCAGCGCTGGCGATTTTCATGTTCAGCCTTGCCGGGATTCCGCCGCTGCTCGGTTTCTGGCCGAAGTTCGCGGTGTTCCAGGCCGCCATCGCCGCCGGTCTGGTGCCACTGGCGATCATCGGCTTCGTCACTTCGGTGGTCGCCGCCTATTATTACCTGCGTCTCGTCAAGATCATGTATTTCGATGAACCCGGCGTGGCGGTGGTCAGTGACGGCGGTCGCGCCAATGGCGCGATGATCGCCGCGGCGGCGCTGTTCTGCTCGCCCGTCGGCATGCTGGTGATGACTCCGATCGTCGCTGCCGCCGGGCGCGCATCGGCGGCGCTGTTCGTGGCTGCGGGTTGACCGGGAACCGCTTCACCCACCTCGCCGAGGTGGGTTCGACCAATGACTGGCTGCTCGCCCGCGCCGGAGACTTGCCCGACGGCCATTGGGTGCTCGCCGACCGCCAGACGGCGGGCAGAGGCCGCCGCGGCCGCAGTTGGGGCGATGGCGCCGGCAATCTGATGGCATCGGTGCTGGTGCGTGCCGAGGGCTCGGTCCAGCAGCTGTCGTTCGTGGCGGCACTGGCGCTGCACACTGCGCTGGGGTTGGGGGATCGTGTCGCACTTAAATGGCCCAACGACCTGTTGCTCGATGGCGTCAAAGTGTCGGGCATCCTTCTCGAACGCAGTGGCGACGCGCTGGTCATCGGCTTCGGTGTCAATCTGGCTTCGTTTCCCGGTGTCACCGAACGCCCCGCGACGTCGCTCACGGCTGCCGGGCTGCCGGTGCCGGCGACGACCACGCTTCTGGCCGCGCTGATGACGGCCTTTGCCGAATATCGCGCGCTATGGGCGGCGCAGGGGTTCGAACCGATCCGCAGCCGCTGGCTGGCCTTGGCGGCGGGTCTCGGCGACCGGATCGCCGCCCGGCTCGGCCACGAAACGCTCGAGGGTCGCTTCGAAGGCCTTGCACCCGATGGCGCGCTGGCGTTGCGGCTTGACGACGGCAGCCTGCGCCCGGTTCATGCCGGCGAAGTCTTTGCGCTTTAGGGGGTATCGATGCTGCTCGCCATCGACGTCGGCAATACCAACATCGTTTTCGCCATTTGCGACGGCGAAACCATCAAATGGCGCTGGCGGATCAGCACGGATGGCCAGCGCACCGCCGATGAATATGCTGTCTGGCTGCACCAGCTGATGCAACTGGAAGGCGTGGAGCGCACCCTGATCGATGCGGCCATCATCGCGACCGTGGTGCCACCGACCCTGTTCAACCTGCAGCGCCTGGCCCGCAAATATTTCAATGTCGAGCCGCTGGTCGTGGCCATCGGCAGCATCAACCTGGGGCTGCGCATCGATATGCCCAACCCTGCCGAAGTCGGCGCCGACCGGCTGGTCAACGCCGTCGCCGCGCACGCCGCGCACCCGGGCAATCTTATCGTTGTCGATTTCGGCACGGCAACGACCTTCGATGTCGTGTCCGCCGATGGCGCCTATCAGGGCGGGGTGATCGCGCCGGGCATCAATCTCAGCATGGATGCGCTCTACCAGGCCGCCGCCAAACTGCCGCGGATTGCGGTGGAGCCACCAGGCGGAAACCTTGGTGTTATCGGCAAGGGCACCGTCCACGCCATGCAGTCGGGCGTGTTCTGGGGCTATGTCGGCCTTATTGAAGGATTGGTGCGGCGCATTACATCAGAAATTGCTGGCCCGGTAACGGTAATCGCCACCGGCGGTCTTGCCACATTGTTCAACCGTCATACTTCTGCCATCGATAGCGTCGATGGCGACCTGACAATTCGCGGTTTGATCCGCATTCATGCCCTCAACCAGGGCCAATAGAACAACAGAAAAGAACAAGAATTCAATGAAACCCGGTAAAGAACTGATTTTCCTGCCCTTGGGCGGGTCCGGCGAGATTGGCATGAACGTCAACCTCTATGGCTGCAACGGCAAATGGGTGATGGTCGATCTCGGCATGACCTTTGCCGACCCGAGCTACCCCGGCGTCGAACTGGTGCTGCCCGACCTCAGCTTCATCGAGGATCGCGCCGCCGATCTGCTCGGTATCGTGCTGACCCATGGCCATGAGGATCATATCGGCGCGATCCCCTATCTCGCCAATGATCTGGGTGTGCCGCTGTACGCGACGCCGTTCACCGCCGGCCTGATCGCCAAAAAGCTGGAAGAGGAGGGTATCGCCAAGGAGGTGAAGCTCAACATCATCCCGATGGGCGGCACCCTCAAGCTCGGCGATTTCGCGTTCCGCTATGTCGCGCTGGCGCATTCGATTCCGGAAGGCAATGCGCTCGTCATCGATACGCCCTATGGCCGCATCTTCCACACCGGCGACTGGAAGCTCGACGACGGCCCGCTGCTCGGCAACCCGGCGAGCGCCGCGGAATTGACCGCGATCGGCGACAGCGGCGTGCTGGCGATGGTCGGTGATTCGACCAACGTCTTCAATGAAAAGGCCTCGGGCAGCGAAACCGATGTCCGCGAGGGCCTGCTCAAGGTCGTCAAGGCGCGCAAGAAGGGCCGTGTCGTCGTCACCACCTTCGCGTCCAACGCCGCGCGCCTCGCGACACTGGGCTGGGTGGCGAAGGAGACTGGCCGTCATCTCGTGCTCGCCGGGCGTTCGATGGACCGCATCACCCAGGTTGCCAAGGCGACCGGATACCTCAAGGAGATGCCGCCGACGCTGTCGTGGAACGATGCCGCCAACATGGACCCGGCCAAGCTGCTGCTCCTGTGCACCGGCGCCCAGGGTGAACCGATGGCGGCGCTGAGCCGCATCGCCGATGGCTCGCACCCGACGCTTAAGCTCGAAAAGGGCGATCTCGTCGTTTATTCGTCGAAGCAGATCCCCGGCAACGAACTCGCCATCGGCCGCGTCCAGAATGCCCTGGCTACGCGCGGTATCGAGGTCATCACCGAAAAACAGGCGCATGTGCACGTGTCGGGCCACCCCGGCCGGCCCGAGCTTGAGGCGATGTACGAATGGATCCGCCCCGAAATGGCGATCCCGGTGCATGGCGAACGCCGTCACATGGAGGCGCATGCCGCGCTGGCGCTCGCCAATGGCGTCAAGAAGGCGATGGTGCCGATCAACGGCAGTGCCATCCGCCTCGCCCCCGATGGCCCGAAACTGCTCAGCCATGAAAAGGCCGGGCGACTGGTGCTCGATGGCGATGTCATCCTGCCGGCCGACGGCGCGACCATCGTCGAACGCCGCCGCCTGCTGGCCAATGGCCATATGGGGGTCACCGTGGTGCTGTCGCGCGATGGCAAGGTCGCCGCCGACCCGTCCATCACTGCGCAGGGTGTGCCGGTGGAGGAGGACAAGGCGGATTTCCTCGGCCAATGCTCCGATGCCGCCCGTGCCGCGGCAACCAAGGGCGATTCGCGCCAGACCGACAAATATGCCGAAAGCATCCGGCTCGCCGTCCGCAAGGTGGCGCGCGAATGGACCGGCAAGAAGCCGGTGACCGATGTGCAGGTGGTGCGGCTCTAGCCGGCGATGAAACCGGCCTCTGCCATCGCGATCTACCTGCTGTTCTGGTCGATCACCCTGTTTGCCGTGCTGCCCTTCGGGGTGCGCACCACGCGTGAAAGCGGGGCCGACCCGGTTCCCGGCCAAGCCGAATCGGCGCCGCACAACCCGTTGCTCGGCAAGAAGATCCTGTGGACAACGGTGGTGGCGACGACATTGTTCGCGCTGTTCTACGCCAACTACGAACATGGCTGGATTGCGCTCGCCGATATCCCGGGCTGGGAGGATAGCGGCCCCTATCGGCCACAGGCGCGCTGATGGCATCGCCGCCGTCGCCGCTGCTCGCCGGCAAGGCCATTGCGCGGTCGGCGGCCAAGCGCGTCCTCGACATAGGCTTTGGCGCCAAGGTGGCGCTGCTGCGGATGACGGGCGCCGTCGATTTCCCGGTGCCGCCCAACCACAGCCTGCGCGTCACCTCGAGCGCGACGGTGCGGCATTACTATGAATCGGGGCTGACCACCTTGTTGCCGATCGTGACCGCGGCAATGACCCATGGCGCAGATTTCGATGCCCCTATCCGCGTGCTCGATTTCGGCTGCGGCGTCGGGCGCCAGCTGCTCCACCTCGGCCGGATGTTCCCCGCGGTTGTCGCCCATGGTTGTGACGTCAACCATGATTCGATCGGCTATCTGCAAAAGACGTTTCCGGCCGTTGCCGCGACGGTCAACAGCTTCGATCCGCCCTTGCCCTATCCCGATGCCGGGTTCGACGTCGTCTATTCGGTGTCGACATTCTCGCATTTCGCCGAAGACGACGCATTGCTCTGGCTGGCCGAACTGAAGCGCGTCACCCGGCCCGGAGGTTTGTTGTGCCTGACCTTCAACGGCGCGACATCGCTGCGCCGCAGCCATGCCCGCGGGCAGCGCGAGGACTATTCGGCGGCCCAGCTGGCGCGCGACGGCGTGTGGTTCGATGCCGATGACCGCGCCTTTCAGGCAGCCAAGGCGGCCGAGGCGGCGTCGGAATTCGCCAGCACGTTGATCGGCATCACGCGGCTTTATGGCGAGATGCACTATGCGCCGGCGGCGTTCGCCGGGCTCGCCGAGGCGCAAGGGCTTGAAGTGCTGGCCAATCTGCCCGGCATCATCGACCGCTACCAGGATTTGCTGGTGCTGCGCCGGCCGATTTAGGCAGAGCCCCCGGCGGTCCTCAAGCGCCAGGAAATGGGGTCTGGGGCCTGCGGCCTCAGCCGCCGGAGGCCCTTCAGCAACGACCCTGAGCGCGCACCGCCGCCACGAATGCCGCCAGCTTCGCCGTGTCGAGCGCGCCGGCGGTGCGGATGCCCGAGCACAGGTCGACGCCAAAGGGTCGCACCCGTGCGATCGCCGCGCCAACGTTTGCCGGGGTCAGGCCGCCGGCGAGAAAGACCCGGTGCGGGCTGGCGGCAACGAATGCCGCGCTGATATCCCAATCATGGACATCGCCGGTGCCGCCCAGGGTCGGGATCGCCGCGCCGGGCTTGCCCGAATCGAGCAGAAAGGCGTGGACATGCGGTGCATAGGCCGGGATCAGGCCAAGCGCTGCGCTGCCTTCGACATGGATGACCTGAACGCGGCGCGTGTGCGGCAGCAATTGCGCCAGCCGTTCCGATTCGGCGGGATCGATGTGGCTGACGATCTGCACCACCGACACGCCGGTCCGGTTGACATGATCGGCGATGGCGTCGGCACGTGTCTCGCTGGTCAACAGGAAGGCCGCGACCGGTGGCGGCACCGCGGCGGCGATTTCGGCGATCAGGGTGTCGGTGATTGGCCCCGGTCCCGATGGCATGGCGCCGACCAGCCCGACCGCGTCGGCACCCGCCGCAACGGCGGCGTGCATTTCGGCCACCGATGCCATGCAGCACGTCTTTATCCGCGTCACTGGAAGCGGTCGGCAGCCTGTGCAAGCGCGACATACAGCCGGCCGATGTTCGACGACAGCAGCGCCACCGACAGCGACTTGCCTTCGCGGTCGGGCAGCACATGGCTGATAAGTTTCTCGAATTCTTCGATATAGTGCGTCGCCTGGACCCTGAATTCGGCGTCGTGCTGGAAATGCCGTTCGACAGCACGCTGGCCGCCGGCATCGAGCTGTTCGACGATACGCCGCGCGAAAACACTGCGGTCGCCCTTGAGGTAATTGTCCCAGACGCCGTCTTCGACCTGGAACGACAACAGCGCAGCGATGTCGATCGCGGCTGCCTGCATTGAATCGATCAGTTCGCCCGAGCGCTTGGTGAGCGTGCTGCGTTCGCGGATGTCGAACCGGGTATCGACCTCGTCGATGCGCTGTTCGACCTTCGACACGGTTTCGGTCAGGCCGAGCAGCCGCTGGGTGATGCGTTCCGCTGCCGATTGCGCTGCCGCTGCGACGCGGTTGTGCATGGTTTCGACCTCGGCAAGCTGGGCGCGGATGGGCACGCCGAACGCCAACTCCGCGCGGCTGCTGCCGGCTTGGTCCAGCGCTGCCTCCGCCTCGGCGACGACGTTCGACAGCGTTTCGCGCATGGTTCCGGCGGTCTGGTTGGCGATGTCGCGGACGCGCCCGAAAACCTCGATCAGCTGCGTCGATGCCGACAGCGAGGCGTTGCCGGTCAGGTTTTCGATATCGGCTAGCGCATTGCGTGCCAGCCCGAGTTCTTCACCGAGCTTGACCGCGGCGGTGTCGAGCGCCTCGCGCGCCGCGTCGAGCTGCGCCTGTGCCGAGGCGATGCTGTCTCCGCCGCTGCGCAAGGGCAGTGACAGCTGGTCGGCACGATCGTGCAGCTCGCTGAGTTTCATTGCCATGTCGTCGAGCTGCGGCAGCGCCGCCGGCAGTGCGCTGTGCAGCGACCCCAGCGTGCCTTCCGCCGTCAACCCGATGGCGGCGAGGCGCGATTCGACTGTCGCCAGCGCTTCCTCGGTGGTGTTGATCGGATCGCCGAGGCGATGGATCGCCTCGCGCGCTTCGGTCATCCGCGCCGAGATGCCTTCCAGTGCGGCGCTGCCAGTGGTCGTCGAATTGCCCAGCTTGGCATCGAGTACGCTGAAGCTGCGGCTGATCTCCTCGACCATCGCGTTGAAGCGCGTCGACTGCCCATCGAGCTCGCTGCCGAGCTGGCCGGTGGCGCCGAGCAGTTCGTCGAGCCGATCCTTGATCTGCTTGGCGGCCTCGCCACCGATGTGATCGAGGGTGACGCGGGCCTGGTCGACGCTGGCCAGCATGGCATTGGTCTGGGCATGGACGCCGTCGCGGGTAGCATCCATCGCTGCCGCGGTGCGGACAAAGGCGCTGTCGACGCCGGCGGTCAATTGCCCCAACGGCGCGGCAACGGCGGCCTGGGCATCGGTCGACGCGGCGCTGATCGCTGCCAGCGCGGCCACGGTTTCGGCGGCGGTCGCCTTGGCCTGAGCCTCGGCAGCGGCGGCGCGATCGTGCAATGCCGCCAGCATGGTTTCGGTTTCGCCGAGCTGCCGCTGCAGATTGGCCTCGGCGGTGGTGAGTAGCTCGGTCAGGCGTTCGGCTTCGGCAATGGCCGCCGGAGTCGCCTGGCCCAGCGTGACGGTCGCTGCCTCGGTACGGCCGCTGGCCTCGCTGAGGCGGCCGCTGGCACCTTCGAGCGTGGTGACGGCGGCGAGCAAGCCCCGGTGTTGCGCCTCGATCGGTGCAGCGACGGCGTCGATCCGCGTTGTCAGTGCCGCTAGCCGCTCCTCGATCAGCGCCAGCGCGTCGGCGGCGCGTCCGGTGCGTTCTTCGGCCATTTCGGCATGATGTGCCATCAGCGCGGTGCGGTCGGCGCGCGCGCCCGATCGGTCACGCAACTGGCTGGCGACCAACCAGATCAGCGCCAGCGGCGCCGCAAGCATCATCGCCACTGACGCGGCGTTGGATGCCGCCAGCGTGGCCGGCGGCACCGGCCCGGCCAGCACCGGGGCAAAGGCAAGCAGCGCCAGCGCCACCCAGACGAGCGTTGCCAGCAGTGCCACCACCAGGGGCCAGTTGCGTGGCGGCGACAGTTCCTGATTGTCTTCCATCATCCCCCGACGTGACCATGCTGTCCCGGCATCGCCGGTTGCAGCGTAAGCGCGGTTTCGCAGCGCCGCAACTGCCATGCCAGCGCCAACGCCGCCAGTGTGAGGGCAACAATTTCCCAATACCAGTAAAGCCGCGGGTCACCGGCAAGGCAGGCGACCGCGATCGCGATGGTGCGATTGTTGGCCGACAACAGGCTCAGCCGCCGCAGCCACGGTGCGGTTTCGGCGAGATAGAGCGGGAGCTTCGTCGGTTGGGCGGCGAGCGCGGCGTCGATCGGCCGAGCACCGCTGCCCAGCCGCTGTTCGACCTTGTTGTACAATCCTTCGAGCCCGGTGCCCGACGGCGGCCGTACTTCGGTAACGAAGACGCCGCGGGCGCGTCGTTTCCACGCCTCGCGCTCGCCTTCGTACCAGGCCGACTGCACAGCGTGACAGCCGCCCGAGACGACAGCGAGCGCAAGTGTCGCCTGCCAGTTGGTGAACGACAGCGCAATCGGCAGCAGTACGAAGATGAAGGTGAGGTAGTCGCAAACCCCGTCGATCAGCCGCCCGAGCGGACTTGTCTTGCCGCTGGCGCGTGCCAGCTTGCCATCGAGGCCGTCCATGACGTGCCAGCCGAACATCAGCAGGAAGCCGGCAAGGACATACAGCGGTTGCTGCCAGTGCCAATAGCACCAGCCGGCGGCGGCGCCGAACGCCATGCCGGTGAACGACACGGTGTTGGGATGGATGCCCAGCCGCAGCGCCATCGGCAGCAGCCGATCGGCCAGCGGATGCACGAGCCAGAGGTTGCTGGGGTCCTCGATGACCGCCGGGCGCGCAATATTTTGTGGAGAATTGTTCACCGCACCGCGCTAATCGCGTCAGTGCAGCCTTGGCAAGCACCGCTGCAACGCCCTATGACGCCAGCCGCGCAGCCGATGGGGTGTAATGCGAACGATCGGCCTCTTATTTCCGCCTTCTGAAACACAGGCTTCGCTGCTTGCAGGCGGAATATCGATTCTCGAACGCCAGGCGCGGCAACTGCGCCGTGCCGGGGTCGACATGATTTTTGCCGTCGATGTGGTGCCGCTGACACAGTTGCCGGCCGGCATGACGGCGCTGGCTGCGGCCGCGCTAGCCGATGCAATCCAGCCCAGCGACCTTGTCATCGCCATTGCCGCCGGCCTGATCGTCGACGAGCGCGCCATTGCGGCTGTGCTGGCGGCACCGGTGCCGGCGTTGCTGGTCTGGGATGCGACGTTGCCGGGCGCACAGGGTGTCGAGCGCATCGACGCGCTGACCCATGCCGCCGGCGTGCTGACGCTGTCGGGCGCCACCGTGCAGACTCAGGCCGCCCGGATCGGCGACTGGGACCTGGCGTCGACGCTGATGCGTGCGATCGCCGGTGATGCGGCCGCCAATCGCATCGAGTTTTCAGCCTTGCCGACCTATGCGCCGAATCGCCGCCGCGATGTCGCGCTGATCTGGGCGCGCCCGGAAACGCCGCAAGAGGCTCGTGACGCCGGAGAAACGTTGATTGCGGCGGCACAAAAGGGCTGCCTCGACTGGCCGGCGCGTTTTCTGCACCCTTGGCCGGAAGACCTGCTGGTGCGGTGGCTGGCGCCGACTCGGGTTACGCCGAACATCGTGACGATTGCGACGGGCGTGATCGGCGTCGTTGCCGGCGTCGCTTTTGCGACCGGATGGTTGTGGACCGGGCTGCTGCTGGCGCTGATCACCGGGCCGCTCGATGGTGTCGATGGCAAGCTGGCGCGCACCCGTGTCGAGTTTTCGAAATGGGGTGACCTTGAGCACCTTGTCGACAAGTTGCTGGAATATGGATGGTATTTGGCCGTTGCCTGGCACTTTTCGCACGAACGACACTCGGCCTTGCCTTGGGCAATCGCCGCCCTGATCATCCTGCCGGCGATCGCCGAAGCGGTGCAGGGCGAGTTTTTCCGGCGGCTGACCGGCATCCAGCTCGACGACGCCGGCGAGACAGAACGCCGTATCAGGCTGTTTGCCGGGCGGCGCAATACGTTCCTGTGGACATGGCTGCCACTGGCGGCACTTGGGCTGTGGTTCGAGGGTTTTGTTGTGCTTGCAATGTATAGCGTTGTCACGACAGGTGTCGCACAATGGCGTTTTTACAAGAGGTTATCGGCATACGGTCGCCAACATGGCGATCGGATTGCCGCAAACTATGCGGCAACCTCCTACACCTTCTTGCCCCCGACCGGCGTGTAGTCTAACTGCAACAAACAAATTTGGGGTCAGCGGCCGTGGAACCGCGCCGCGCGAAAAGGAAAATTCAACCATGTCGTCCATTCCCGTCGCCATCGTTGGCGTTGGCAATTGTGCATCTTCACTCGTCCAGGGACTGTCTTACTATTCCAACGGCGGCTCGAATGACGAACAGGGCCTGATGCATTGGGACCTTGCCGGCTATCGCCCCAAGGATATCGAGATCGTTGCCGCCTGGGATGTCGATGCGCGCAAGGTCGGCAAGGACGTCGGTGAAGCGATCTTTGCCAAGCCCAACTGCACGGCCGTGTTCTGCGATCATGTCGGCAAGACCGGCGCCATCGTTTCGATGGGCCGCGTGCTCGACGGCGTGTCCGATCACATGAACGCCTATCATGCCGACCGCCGCTTCGTCGTCGCCGACATGCCGCAGGCGACCAAGGCGTCGGTTGTCGAAGAACTGAAGCGCTCGGGCGCGCAAGTGATGACCAACTATCTGCCGGTCGGCAGCCAGGAAGCCACCGAATTCTACGCCGATGCCGCGATCACCGCCGGCGTGGCCTTCGTCAACAACATCCCGGTGTTCATCGCTTCGAACCCTGAATGGGCCGAACGTTTCCGCGCCGCCGGCGTCCCCATCCTGGGTGACGACATCAAGGCGCAGCTTGGTGCCACCATCGTCCACCGCACGCTGACCGACCTGTTCGCCAAGCGCGGCGTGACGCTCGATCGCACCTATCAGCTCAACACCGGTGGCAACACTGACTTCCTCAACATGACCAACAAGGACCGCCTGGCTTCGAAGAAGAAATCGAAGACCGAAGCCGTGCAGTCGGTGGCGCACAGCCGTCTCGACGACGACAATATCCATGTCGGTCCTTCGGACTATGTCGCCTGGCAGAATGACAACAAGGTCTGCTTCCTGCGCATGGAAGGCCGTATGTTCGGCGGCGTGCCGCTCAACCTCGAGCTGCGCCTGTCGGTCGAGGACAGCCCGAACAGCGCCGGTGTCGCCATCGACATGATCCGCTGCGCCAAGGTGGCGCTCGATCGCAAGATCGGCGGCCCGATCCTCACGCCATCGGCTTATTTCTGCAAGCATCCGCCGGTGCAGACCACCGACGACGAAGCCTATGCAGCGCTGGAACACTTCATCGCCGGCACCGTAAACTAAGCAGTTCTGGCGCCGGGCCCGCCCGGCGCCGCCTTGCGATGCAGGCGATCATCCTTGCTGCCGGTATGGGCACGCGGCTGCGATCGGTTTCGCCGTCGAAGCCGTTGACGTCGGTCGCCGGCCGGCCGCTCATCCATCGCATCCTCGACAATCTCGCCGCCGCCGGGGTCACCCGGCCGCTGGTGATAACCGGCTACCGTGGCGATGACGTCGCGGCTGCCGTCCATGCCTGGGGTGCCGAGACGCTGCACAACCCTGATTGGGCCCAGCCGAATGGCGTGTCGGTGCTGGCCGCGGCGCCGCGGCTGGAGGCGCAGTCGCTGCTGGTGATGGCCGATCACCTCGCCAGCACTGGTGTCTATGCCACGGTAGCAGCATCGGGCCGCCCCGATGCCGGACTCGTGCTCGGTATCGATCGCCGCATGGGGCATCCCTGGGCCGACGAGGCCGATGTCACCCGCGTCGCCACCCGCGAAGGCCGCATCGTCGCGATCGGCAAGGCGATCTGCACCTATGACGCGCATGATTGCGGCGTTTTCCTGATCACCCCCGAACTGATGGCCGCGCTCGCGCCACTGCCGGCGCCGGGCCTGTCCGACGGCGTGCGGGCGCTGGCCGCGCGCGGCCGGGCGCTGACCGTCGATATTTCGGCGCATGACTGGATCGATATCGACGATCCGCGCGCGCTGGCGCTGGCCGAAGACTGGGTTGGCGCCGCTTAGAACCGTTGACGGAACTGCACTTCCAGCGCCGCCTGGCGGTCGCGATAACCCGGCGTGTTCGGTGAATCGGTCTGCACCCGACCTTCGACGCGGATGTCGCCAAACTTCGTCGGCACTTCGGCGCCGGCCGTCACAATCGCGAATTTTTCGGAATTGGCCGAGATGCGATAGCTGACCAGCGCCCGCAGCGCGCCGGTCGGATCGGTCGCCGGGATCGGCGGGTTGCCGATGTTGTTGAAGTTGAGGTGCACCGATCGTACCGAACCGTACCAGCGCCGGTTGCGGGTGTCGGTGACCGCAGCGGAAAACGACAGGTTGCGGCTGTCGCCATCGGTCCAGTATCCGATCGGCCGGCCGCGATAGGTATAGCCATCGAAATACAGGCTGTTGTTGTACATGGAGCCTGGATAGGTGGTTTCGCCGCCGGTCGCCTTTTCCAGAAAGGTGCCGTTGAACAGCGATGCCGCCTGGGTGTCGGCATATTCCAGCGTGGCGACCCAGCTCGCGCCCTTTTTGCCGAGCGGGCCCTGCAGCGTCGTGCCGATCATCCGCGAATATTGTTCGAGGATGATGTTGTCGAAATCCTCGGCCTCGGCCTCGACATAGAATTTCGCCGATACCGAGCCAAAGCGCTGGGTATAGCTGATGTCCCAGCCGGCGAGCTGGTTGCCGGCCTGCTGCAGGAAGGCGGTGGGGTCGCCGGGGGTCGGGTTGTCGGCGTTGCCGAGCCCGAGGAAGCTGTTGCCGATCTGTTTCAGCCCGCAGGGTCGGCCCTCTCCGCAGAGCATCTGGGCGCGGTTGAGCCCGATCGACAGGCCGCGCACCGGCTGGAAGCTGAGCCGCGTGCCAAAGGTCAGGACGTTCTTGTAGTCGGCACGCGGGCCATCGAGCACGCCGCCGAAGATTTCGAACTGTGTAGGCCCCAGCCAGCGCAGGATGGGGAAATCGATGCGATCGGGATTGAGCCGTTTCAGCCCGATCTTGGGGATCGGCCGGGCGCTGTTCGACCACAGCAGCGCACCGTCATGCCCCGGGCCGTACCATTGTTCGGTATAGCCGCCATAGATCGCCCAATTGCCCAGCCGGATGGCGACCTGCGATGGTTCGAAATTGATGTAGCTGTTGTCCTGCCCGCCGGCACCGGCGCGATAGCCGACCCCCACGGCGACGCTGACAACGTCGCTGTTGAACTCGATCCGGCCCGATGCATCGCCCTTGCCGCGCGCCAGCGTACCGAAATCGCGCGCCACCGACACGGCGTTGGTGGCGCCCAGCCGGATATCGACGGCCTTGCGCTGCGCCGCGAGGTCGCCGAGCCGGTCGAGTCGGTCGACAGCGGCCTTGAGATAGGGATCAAGCGCGCGGCCGTCGTGCGCCTTGTTGAGCCCGGTGTCGATCTGTGCCCAGGGCAGCGGCCAGCTGTCGACGGGGCCGTCGATCAGCCCCGCGGCCTTCAGCAGATCGACATCCTGGCGCAATTGCCGGTCACCGACTTCGGCGAACGGTCCGGCGAGTGCCGGCGTAGCAAGGCCGGCGATCAACAACGCCGCTAGGGCTAAACGCATGACGCCACTTCCTCGATAACACGCGCCGTTGGCGCGCCCGGCCTTCAGGCGCGCTTGTTCAGTGGCACATAGTCGCGATGGGTCGGGCCGGTATACAGCTGGCGCGGACGCCCGATCTTCTGTTCGGGGTCTTCCATCATCTCGGTCCATTGCGCGATCCAGCCGACGGTACGCGAAATCGCGAACAGCACGGTGAACATCGACGTCGGGAAACCGATCGCCGACATGACGACGCCCGAATAGAAATCGACGTTGGGATAAAGCTTCTTGTCGATGAAATAGGGGTCGTTGAGGGCGATGTGCTCAAGTTCCCGGGCGACGTCGAAGATGGGATCATCGATGCCGAGCTTGTCGAGGATGGTCTTGGCGACACCGGCCATGACCTTGGCGCGCGGATCGTAATTCTTGTAGACGCGGTGGCCGAAACCCATCAGCCGGAACGGATCGTCCTTGTTCTTGGCGCGGGCGATGAATTCGGGAATGCGTTCCGGGCGGCCGATTTCGCGCAGCATGTTCAGCGCCGCCTCGTTGGCGCCGCCGTGCGCCGGGCCCCACAGGCAGGCAATGCCGGCCGAAATGCAGGCGAACGGATTGGCACCCGACGATCCGGCGAGGCGCACGGTCGAGGTCGAGGCGTTCTGTTCATGGTCGGCCTGGAGGATCAGCAGCTTTTCCATCGCATCCTCGACGATGGGGTCGATGATATAGGGCTCGGCCGGCACGCCAAAGGTCATGCGCAGGAAATTGCCGGCGAAGGACAGGCTGTTGTCGGGATAGAGGAACGGTTGGCCGATCGAATATTTGTACGCCATCGCGGCGAGCGTCGGCATCTTGGCGATCAGGCGGTGGCTGGCGATGATGCGCTGCTGCGGATCATGGATGTCGGTCGAATCATGGTAGAATGCCGCCATCGCACCGACGATCCCGCACATGATCGCCATCGGATGGGCATCGCGGCGGAACCCGCGGTAGAATTGCGCCAGCTGTTCGTGGATCATCGTGTGGCGCGTGATGTTGCGGGTGAATTCCGCGTGTTCGGCCGGGTTGGGCAGATTGCCGTTGAGCAGCAGATGCGCAACTTCGAGGAAGCTCGACTTTTCGGCGAGCTGGTCGATCGGGTAGCCGCGATACAGCAGGATGCCGGCGTCGCCATCGATATAGGTGATCTTTGATTCGCACGCCGCGGTGCTGGTAAAGCCCGGGTCATAGGTGAAGCGCCCGGTCTGGGCGTACAGCTTGCGGATATCGATGACTTCGGGGCCGACGCTGCCGGCGAGCACCGGATAACTGCCGGTCTTGCCATCGACGGTGACGTTTGCGGGTTCGGTCATTCGGCTTGCCCTTTATGCTTCGATCAATGCCAGGGCGTCGTCGATGCGCCCCAAGGTTTCGTCACGGCCCAGCGTTTCCATCACCTCGAACAGGCCCGGCGACTGCGACGACCCGGTGACCGCGGCGCGCAGCGGCTGCGCCACCTGGCCAAGCTTCAGGGTCGATGTTTCCGCCAAGGCGCGTGCCTGTTCTTCCAATCGAATTGCCGTCCAGTCGGGGATGGCGGCGAACAGCGCGCGCGCCGATGCCAGCATCCCCGGTGTAGCCGACGCTAGCAGCTTGCTCGCGCCATCGTCTATCGGAATTGGGCGGGTGCGAAGGAAGAACAGTGAAGCCGCGGCAAGATCGTTGATATTGTTGGCACGTTTCTTCAACTCCGCCATGCTGCGCTGCAAAACAGCGTGGTCGGCAGCGGTCAGTGGCCGGCCCAGTGCATCGGCAACCCGGCTGGCGATCAGTGCGACCAGCCGGGCATCGTCAGCGGCACGGATGTAGTGACCGTTGATGTTTTCAAGCTTTTTCATGTCGAAACGCGCCGGGCCGCGGCCAACGCCCGACAGGTCGAACCATTCGGTTGCCTGGGCGCGACTGATGAATTCATCATCGCCATGGCCCCAGCCGAGGCGGAGCAGATAGTTTTCCACCGCCTCGGGCAGCATGCCGAGCTGGTCGCGATATTCGTTGACGCCCAGCGCGCCGTGGCGTTTCGACAATTTGGCGCCATCGGCACCATGAATCAGCGGGATATGGGCGTATTGCGGCTCTTCCCAGCCATCCTGAAAACTGGCCATCGCGCGGATCAATGCCAGCTGGCGAAAGGCGTTGTTGAGGTGGTCGTCGCCGCGAATGACATGCGTCACGCCCATGTCGTGATCATCGACAACAACGGCGAGCATATAGGTCGGGGTCCCGTCGGAGCGCAGCAGCACCATGTCGTCGAGCTCGGCATTGGCGACCGTCACCGGCCCTTGGACGAGATCGGTGATGGTGACGCTGCCGTCCTGCGGCGCCTTCAGCCGGATGACATAGGGCTGGTCGTTCGGCCAGTCGATGCGATTGCGCCAGCGGCCATCATAGCGCATCGGCACCTTGGCCGCGCGCTGGGCAGCGCGCATGTCTTCAAGCTCTGCGGCGGTGGCATAGCAGCGATAGGCGTGGCCATTGGCAAGCAATTGGTGGGCAACTTCGGCATGGCGCTCGGCGCGGGCGAATTGATAGACGACCTCGCCATCCCATTTGAAATCGAGCCAGCTCAGGCCGTCGAGAATGGCGGCGATCGCCGGCTCGGTCGACCGGGCGCGATCGGTATCTTCGATGCGCAGGCGGAATTCGCCACCATGATGACGCGCGAACAAATAGTTGAACAGCGCCGTGCGCGCCCCGCCGATATGGAGATAACCGGTCGGCGAGGGTGCGAAACGGGTGACGACTTTGCTTGCGCCCATCGAGGTTATGTCCAATTGTCGTTGCGGGTCTGTAGGCTGATTGCGGGGGCAATACGGCAATGGCGGGGCCATATGCGGGGCTGACTAGCAGAAGCGTCGGGGTGGTTCAAACCATGCCGGCGGTTGCGGCCCGCTGGTGGGCGTTTGTCGATGCGGAGCGCGATTCGGTGGCGCTGTGGCTGCCGGTGGCGTTTGCCGCGGGCATCGCCGCCTGGTTCCTGCTGCCCTTGGCTGACCAGCGTCTGGCTGCGGCGGCGCTGTTTGGCGGATTGGCCATGACCGGAATCGCGTTCCGCTGGCGGCCGCTGCTGATTGCCGGGCTGCTGGCGCTGGCCGGCATGGGCGTATCCGAATGGCGGTCGGCGCGGGTTGCGCATCCGGTGCTGGCTGCGCGCACGGTGACCGCCTTTGCCGGCACGATAACCGCCGTGGAAAACCGCCCCGATCGCCACCAGGCGCGGCTGTTGATTGCGCCCGACGACGCCGCCGGACTGCCGCCGCTGGTGCGCGTCACCATCCGGCGCGCGCCCGAACCCGGATGGCAACCGGGCGCGCGTGTCGCGCTGCGCGCCATGCTGTCGCCACCGGCGGCGGCGGCGGTGCCCGGCGGCTATGATTTCGCCCGCCGCGCCTGGTTCGCCGGCATCGGCGCGACAGGCTTTGCCATGGGGCCGGTGCGGGTGACGGTCGCGGCGCCACCCCCGGCGGGCCCGCTCGCCTGGCTCGGCGCGGCGCGCAGCCGGTTGACCGCGCGCATCCGCGCTGCGGTGCCGGGGGAGGCGGGGGCGATTGCCGCGGCGTTCGTCACCGGCGACCAGGGTGCCATCCCGCTGGAAACCGCGCAGGCGATGCGCGATTCCGGGTTAGCGCATCTGCTGTCGATATCGGGGCTTCATATCGCCGTCGTCGTCGGCGGCACGATCTTTCTGGTCCGCCGGTCGCTGGCGCTCAGCCCGTGGATTGCGCTGCGCTGGCCGGTGAAGACCATCGCCGTTGCTATCGCCGCTGCGATCGGCGTCGCCTATACATTGCTCGCTGGCGGCGAAGTGCCGACGGTGCGCACCATCCTGGCGACCCTTATTGTGCTGCTCGGCATGGTCATCGGGCGCGAGGCGTTTTCGCTACGCTTGCTGGCAGCGGCGGCGTTCATGATCCTGGCGGTGCGGCCCGAGGCGCTGCTCGGGCCGAGCTTCCAGCTGTCGTTCGCCGCCGTCATCGCCATCGTCGCACTGTATGAATCGCGCCTCGGGCGCTGGCTGACGACGGCGGCGGAGGACGAATCCGCGCTCCACCGTATCGGCCGCCACCTGCTTTCGCTGCTGGTCAGCGGGCTGGTGGCCGAAATCGCGCTGTCGTCGATCGGGCTGTTCCACTTCAACCGCGCGGGCCTGTACGGCGTCCTTGCCAATCTTGTCGCCATCCCGCTGGCGAGCTTTGTCATCATGCCGCTATTGGTGCTGGCGCTGGTGGCGGACGCCATCGGGCTGGGCAACTGGGCATGGCCGCTGGTCGGCATCGCGATGGAATGGCTGGTGCAACTGGCGACATGGGCGGCGGGTCTGCCCGGAGCAGTGGTACGACTGCCGGCGATGCCGGTATCGGCCTATGCGCTGATTGTTGCCGGCGGGCTGTGGCTGGCGCTGTGGCGCTCGGGCATCCGCTGGTGGGGCGGTGGTGTGGCGGTGCTCGGTCTGGTGCTGGCGGTGCTGGCCAGCCCGCCCGATCTGCTGGTCAGTGGCGATGGCCGGCACGCGGCCGTCCGGTTGCCCGATGGCAGGCTGGCATTCCTGCGCGCCCGTACCGGCGATTTCCTGAAGGACATGTGGGGCGATGCGGTCGCCGGCGACGGTGACGTGGCGTTTGCCGAACTGCCCGGCATGGCGTGCAGCGCCGATGCCTGCATCAGCCGGGTGTACGCCGGCGGGCGCAACTGGCGGCTGCTGGCGACGCTGTCGCGCGATTACGTCGACCGCGACAGTTTCGAGCCGGCGTGCGCCGCCGCCGACATCGTCATCAGCGATCGCCGGATGCCGGGCTGGTGCCAGCCGCGCTGGCTGCGGCTTGATCGGGCGGCATTGGGCAAAAGCGGCGCGGTGGCGATCTGGCTTGGCAAAGGTCGGGTGGAGACTGTCCATGATCGCATCGGCGACCATCCATGGCGGCCTATCCCAGCGCCCCGCTGGCCCAGGCCATGATCCAGCACGCCGCCATCGACAGCCCGACGCCGGCGCCGATGCGCAGCACATAAGCGGTGGTGCCGGTGCTCGTTGCCATTGCGACCTTCATCGTCGCATTGACCGTCATCGCCGCCAGGATCGGCACAACGGCTGCTGGCGCAGCGAGTTTCCCCGCCGCAACCAGCGATGCCACCGACATCGCCGCGGCATGGGTGTCGACGATGCCGCCAAGCGCCGCGCCCATCGTGACCCCGGCGGTGCCGAACAGCGGCTGGGCCGCGGCGGTGAGCACCAGGATGCCGGCCATGCCGGCGGCGAGCAACAGCGCCGCGCCGACGCTGAAGGCGCGGCCCGGCGTCGCATTGCCGCTTTCGGATCGCGCCGCGCGCAGCGTTGCGCCGCCGCCGAACAGCGCGATGACGGTTGCCCCCGCCGCCAGCGCCGGCGCCATGGCGAGCAATGTCGGCCGGCTGACCGCGGCAAGGACCAGCGCCATTTGCACGAACGTCGCCAGCGACGACAACGTGTCGCCGGCGACCGCGGCGGTGAGCAGCGCCGGATCGGCCTTGGCCTTGCTGCCCATCGCACCGGTGGTGGCGACGCTGGAAACAAACCCCGAGGCGAGGCCCGACACCGGCAGGCCATAGCGTGGCCCCAGCGCCCGCGTCATGACATGGCCGGCGGCGCCTATCGCCAGCACCAGGATGACCACCAGCCACAGCATGTGCGGGTTGATGGCACCATAGGGTCCCATCGTGCGGTCGGGCAGCTGCGGCCAGATGACGACGCTGGCGATGGCAAAGACCAGTCCGTCGTTGACCTCGGCCTCGGTCAGGGTGCCGCGCACAAAGCGGTGCATGACCGGCTTGGCAGCGAGCAAGGCGACGACAACGACCGCGATGCTGCCGGCAAGCAGCGGTTGCGACAGCGCCAACGCCCCGAGCAGCGGCACGGCAACCAGCGCGATCTCGGTGGTCAGGCCCGGATCGCCGCCGCGCTGGCGAAAATAGGCGAGCCCGGTCAGCATCGCGATGACCGCGACGACGGCGATGAGCAGGTTGGCGCCGCCGAGCTGCATCGCCAGCGCGCCGAGCAGTGCCGCCAGCGCAAAGGTGCGAATGCCCGCGGGGCCACGCCCCGGGCCGCTGCCCTTGCTGCGTTCACGATCGAGCCCGATGAGCAGCCCGATGCCGAGTGCGACGAGAAAGCCTGAGGCTGGGAATCCGAAATCGGGCATTGCGGCGCAAGGCGAACACGCTTTGCAGCGCCTGCGCAATAGGGACAGTTACCGGGCGGCGATGGCTGCCGCGTTGGCCTTGCCATAATCGCGCAACGACACCGGCGCACCGCAGCGTTTGATCACGCCGTCGACGATCTGGCGGCGATAGGCGTTGAGCGGCAGCGCGTTGAGTGGCCGGGTGCGGATCGCGGCGACTTCCGCGGCGGTGAAGCGGACGGCCGCCGGCGGTGCCGAATGCTCGCCAAGGTCGAAGGTGACGAAATTCATCACCCCGGCAAGATCGGCGTCATTCAGCTGCGCCCGTGACACATTGGGCAGGCGGATGATGTATTCGCGCGCCTCGGGCGTGCACAGGAACCAGCCGGCAACGCCGCGCAGCTGCGGCACCGACAATGGCGGCGACTGGCCGAGCGTGCCGTGGCAGCCGCCGCAGCGCAGGATGAAGCGCGTTTGCGCCGGGCCAAGGATGACGGCGTTGCGTTCGGCCGCAGTGTTTTCGCCCGCAACAGCCGGTGCGGCGGCGATCAACAGCGCCAGCACGGCGATCTTCACGGACAAACGCTCACGGAATCGTGCCGTCGGCGACCAGCTTGGCGCGCAATTCGGTCATCGCGCCATTGCCCATCGGCGTCTTGCGCGCTGCGGCGATTTCGGCGAGCTTGAAGGGCGCCGCCTTGCCGCCGCGCGCAGCAAAGGTCAGCGCTGCGGCCAGGTCGGCGTCGCTCAGCGTGGCAAAGGCCGGCATCACCCCCATGATCGACGCGCCGTCGATGGTGACGCGGCCGGCGATGCCGTTGGTGACCACCGCCGCCAGATAGGCGCGGCCGGCGGGTTTGGCGGCGATCACCGATACCCGGCCGGTCAGCCGCGGGAATTGCCCGGCGAGGCCCTGGCCTTCGGCCTGGTGGCAGACGACGCAGTTGGCCTTCCACGCTGCTGGTGCGGTAGGGGCGGCGGCGGCAGGAGACGCGACTGCGGCAGTGGCGGCGGCAAGCAGCAGCCGCCGCATCAACTCGCGACCCCGACGAGCGCCGCCGTCGAGCAGTGATAGGCCATGCTCGAGGTGCCGAAGCACCAGATGATCTCGTTGTTGCCCTGGGGGCGATAGGTCGGCATCGCCTCTTCCGTGTTGTCGCAGCCGCACTGGCCGCAGCCCGATGTGCCGCAGCAATCGCGATAGGCGATGAGATAGTTGCGCTTGTCATCAGGGTTGTAGCAGGTGCCGACCCATGATGTCAGCGACGGCTGGGTGCCGGCCGGACAGGTGTGGACGCCGCCGCCGCAACAGGTGCACAGCGACCCGTCGATGGCGCAATAGCGCCAATAATTGCACTCGGTATCGTCCTTGGTCTGGGCCTTTTTCTGAAAATCGGTCAGGTCGGGCAGCACGGTGCCTGGCGGCGGGCTGCTCGCCGTCTGCGCCTTCGCGCGCTCGATCGGCAGCAGCGGGAACACCGGTGCCGCAACGATAGCGAGCCCCAATTTGCTCAGCACGCCGCGCCGCGACGTGCCACCGGCGAGCCGCCGCACGATGCGTTCGCTCCACCCGTCGATTCCGGTCTTGGCTTCGAATTCAGCCATGTTCTGCCCCTTTGGTCACGCTGCGACCTTGCCATCCAAGCTTTTGAGATAGGCCTGTGCCGATGAAAAGCCGGTTTCATCGGCGACCATCAGGCTTTCGAGATGTTCGCGGCTGCTGACGAGGCCCTTTGACGCGATCACGCCATCGGGGCGGATCAGCACGCCATAGGGCAGTTTGCCGACATGAAAGGCAAGGCCGATGCTGGCGCTGTTGGCGAACGGGAAGCCGTTGAGCTTGTAGCGATCGACCATGCCGCGGATCTCGCCATCCTCGCCGTCGCCGACAAAGACGAGGTCGAGGTTTTCCGCCGAGGCAACGCCCTTGGCCAGCGGCACGATCTTCTTGCACACCGGGCAGTTGGGGGCGACGAACATCAGCAAGGTGTTGCGCATGCCCATGTGCCCCGGCCCGATCGCCAGCGCCTTGCCATCGAGCGTCGTCGCATGGACATGCGGCGCCAGATCGCCGGCGCGCGGCCCGGCATCGGTGACCAGCGCCCCCATCGGTGCAATGCGTTCATGCAGGACGCCGACCTGGCGGGCGAGGGCCAGCACCGCAATGGCGAGCACCGCGACGACGATCCACAGCAGGAAGGTGGAGGCGATCAGCATCTCAAAAGCCGGTCACGGTGATCAGGCCGGTGCGGCCGAGATCCTTCAGATTGCGTTCGATGCGGCCTGTTTCGGGGTCGAGCACCCAGAACCAGCCTTCTCTTGAAACGATGTAAAGCTGCGGCCGGGCATCCTGGCTGACCGCGACGACGCTACCGTCGGTCGGCAATTCAAAGCGGCGCAACAGCGTCTTCGTATTGGTATCGAAGCTCCAGACCTCGCTGCCCCCTTCCTTTTGCGTCCAGTGCTTGCCGTTGTGCATCAGCACGAACAACTGGCCGCTGGCGGCATGGATGGCAAAGGGATGGCGGCCGCCGGGGCGCCAGGTCTTGTGCTGCGGCTGGGTCGTGGCGGCGCCCATTCCGGCCGCCTGTTGCAGCGACCAGGGCGTGTCGAGTGACGTCGTGGCGCCCAGTGTCGCGGGGTGGACCATGCCGGTGTAGGTGATGAACAGCGCCTTGCCGGTCTTGCGATCAACAAGGCTTTCCTCGAACACCGGGTCCTGTTCGGCGTTGAAGAACACCGGCGTGTGGGTGATGCTTCCCTTGCCGCGGCCATCTACGGCGACACTTGCCAGCGAGCCATCGGCGCAAAGGGCGGCAAAGCCCTGGTCCTGGAACGGGAAGATCAGGCCGCAGCCCGGTGTTTCGATCTCCGACAGCACCTTGGCGGCCTTGAGATCGACGACGACGACCGACGCCGCCGGCTGCATGTTGAGCACATAGCCGCGGTGGCCGCTTGCCGACAGGTTGAAGTAGGGCACGCGCCCCGATGCGATCAGCCGGCCGGGCAGGGCAATTTCGGTCAGCAGCTTGAGCGAGGTACCGTCGTAGACCGACAGCAGGTCCTGCCGGGTGCCGCGGTTGATCCGGCTCCAGATCGATTCCGAAACGTAAAAGCGGCTGTTGTCGGGCGCGACGGCAAAGCCCGATGCCGGCGCGGCGTTGACCATGCCCTCCAGCCGGGCACTGTCACCGTTGAGGATGGCGATGCCGCCGCTGCGCGACGAGACGAACAGGCGGTGCGGCCCGGCGGGCGGCAGTGTCGAGACATCGCTGGTCTCGCTCTCGAGAATGGGTGCGCCGGTCGCGGCGGGTGCCGGCGCGGGCCGCGCGGTGGCGGCCGGCGGCACGACGGGTGGCGCGAACTGCGCGGGCGCGGCGGCGGGCGCCTGCGCCTGCGCCGGGGCAGTGCCGAACGCCAGGCCGGCGAACAGCAGCGAAAGGGATGGCCTGCCTGTCTTCATCGCGCAAAGTCCTGTCCCACCGGGCTGTCGATGCCGCATCGATTTTCGCCATCGATTTCCGCCATCGCCTGTGATCATGACGCTATCGGCCGGCGCGGTATGCCAGCCATAAGGCGTATGACGTAGGATATGATGGCGGCACGAACGGCGCAGGTCCAGTGGCGAAACGAACTTTGCTGACCCTACGTTAAACAGCCATTGCCGGCAGTCGCCGTCGGGCGCAGTTTCGTCGGCATCGAGGTGGGGACGAACAGCATGGCGGCAGCATGGCAGCGGATCGTGGGAGCGACGGCGCTGATCGGCGCGCTGGCGACGCTGACCAGCGCCGAAGTTACCATTCCGCCGGAAATCGCGGCCAAGATCGGGCTGCTGACGCCTGAACAGCGCGACTTCATGCTGTCGAAAAAGGCCGAGGCGTTGGTGCCAAACCGCGCCGAAATGTACCGGCGCTGGGCCAACAAGACCCCCGAACAGGTCAAGGCCTATGTCGAAGCGATGATGCAGGTGGTGGAGGACAACAAGTTCCACCCCGAACGCGGCGACCTGGCGTCGATTCCGCTCGATACCACGGTACCGGGCTTCAACAGCTGGAAGACGTTGCGCCCGCAGGCGCTCGAGCCGAAACGCGAGCCCGGCCCGTTCAACCTGTCACGCTATGCCCAGGGCCGCGGTGGCATCCCGACGTTCTTCAACCTGCCGGTGGCGATCACGCCCGAGGATCTGAAGGCCGGCGCGGTCGATATCGCCATGGTCGGCATTCCGCTCAACATGGGGTCGGGCACGCGCGGCGCGCAGCTGGGCCCCAATGCCATCCGCACCGTTGGGCGACTGGGTGCCGGGCTCGACATGTACACGATGGTGGCGCCCAACAAGGTGCTCAACATGGTCGATTATGGCGATATCGCCGTCGACCAGATGTCGACCGAACGGTCGATGGAGCATGTTCGCGAGGAAGTCCGCAAGATCGCCGCGACCGGCGCGCTGCCGTTCATCGTCGGTGGCGACCACAGCCTCGAATATTCCGATGTCGCCGGCATGGCCGATGTGTTCGGCAAGAACCGCATCAGCGTCATCCATTTCGATTCGCACTATGATGCCGGCCGCGGCGGCGCCCATCTGATCAGCCATGGCCAGCCGGTCTATCGCCTGCTCAAGGAAGGCCATGTCCGCGGCCGCGACTATATCCAGGTCGGGCTGCGCGCCCAATCGCCCGACGAGGAAACCTTTGAATGGATGCGCGAGCAGGGCTTTCGCTACCATACCATGGTCGAGGTGGAGAAATCCGGCTGGGAAACGGTGATGAAGCGGGTTCTCGCCGAAGCCAGCGAGGGAGGCCGCAAGATCTACATCTCGTTCGACATCGATGTGCTCGATCCGGTCTATATGTCCGGCACCGGCACGCCGGTTTCGAACGGGCTGACGATGCGTGAAGTCGTGCCGATGATCCGGCGGCTGTGCAGCGAGACCAACCTCATCGGCTTTGAACTCGTCGAGCTCGATCCGACGATGGACCCGACCTACCAGTCGGCACTGAATTCCAAATACATCATCCATGCCTGCATGACCGGTGTTGCGATGCGCAAGCAGGGCAACAAGCCGGCGAAGTTCCTCAGCCCGCTCAGTTCCGAGCATGGCCAGGACGGGCGTGATTTCACCAAGCTGCCGGTGCCACCGGTCGACAAGAAGCCCGACGAAAAAGCCGGGGAAGCAACACGGCGGGGGAACACATGACGAAGCGAAATGCGGCGCTCGCCGCGATGCTGCTGGTCGGTATCGCCGGCGGCGCCATGGTGATGGCCGAGGACAAGAAGGTCGAGGTGCCGGCGTGGCTGGCGCCAAAGATCGCCGGGCTGCCGGCGGCCAAGCGCGATTTTCTGTTGTCGGACAAAATTACCAATTTCGCGGCGCGTCACGACCTGCTGTTCAAGCGCTTTGAATCGAAAAGCCCGGCGGAGATCGAGGCCTATATCGACGGCATGATGCAGATGACCGAGGACTTCAAGTTCAAGGCCGGCCGCGACATGGGCATGATCCCGCTCGATACCAGCGACGAACGCTTCAACGCCTGGAAGACCAAACGCCCGCAATCGATGAACCCGAAGCGCGAGCCGGGACCGATCTGGATCGAACGCTACATCGGCCGCTGGGAAACCGGCATCAAGACCTTTGCCAA
>JBBQKM010000006.1:0-30091 GCA_038326915.1 Sphingomonadales bacterium | reverse complement strand
GTTCGGTAAGGCATCACGGCTTGCCGCCACGGGCGTTGCACCTCATCATGCGGCAAACCCCGGGGGACCGCATGAAATCACTCGCACTGTTGCTCGCCACGCTGGCGCTGCCCGCCACGGCGGCGGAGTTCACCATTTCCGGCGCGTCGGGTGATGGGCGTATCGTCGTCCTCGTCTCGCCCAAGGCGACGCCGGAACCGCGGCTGCAAGTCGATCTCAATGCGCCGCTGCGATCGCCCTATATGTTCGGGGCGACGATCGACGGGGTGAAGGCAGGGACCGCGGTGACGGTGGGCGCCGCTGCGGATGGCTGGCCGGTCAAGCCCGGTGCGCTGCCGCCCGGGACTTATACCGTGCAGGCGGTGCTCAACCGCTACGAAACATTCAGGCTCGCCACCGGCAAGACGGTCAAGCTGCCGCCCGACATGGGGGAGGGGCAGCACTGGAATGTGAAGCCGGGCAATCTCTATTCAAAGCCGCAGCAGGTGACGATCGCCGCCGATGGGCCGCCGGTCGCCCTCGCGCTGACCGAGACGGTGCCGCCGATCGCGCGCAAGGCCGATACCGAATTCATCAAGCATATCCGCATCAAATCGGAACTGCTGTCGAAATTTTGGGGGCGGCCGATGTATCTCGGCGCCCATGTGCTGTTGCCCGCCGGCTTTGCGGCGCACCCCGAGGCGCGCTACCCGCTGATGGTCAACCACGGCCATTATCCCGATGACATCGGCGGCTTTCGCACCACGCCGCCCGATCCGAACCTGAAACCCGACTATTCGGAGCGTTTCCGTCTCGCCGGCTACAATCGGATCGAGCAGCAGGAAGCCTATGATTTCTACCAGAATTGGATTTCCAAGGACTTCCCGCGCTTTCTTGTCATCGAAATCGAGCACGCCAACCCCTATTACGACGACAGCTATGCGGTGAACTCGGCCAATCTCGGCCCCTATGGCGATGCCATCAACCAAGAGCTGATCCCCGAGATCGAAAAGCGCTTCCGCGGGCTCGGGCAGGGCTGGGCGCGCTTTACCTATGGCGGGTCGACCGGCGGTTGGGAGGCGATGGCCACCCAGGTCTTTTATCCCGACATGTACAATGGCGCGTTCGTTGCCTGCCCCGACCCCATCGATTTCAAGGCCTATACAACGATCGACCTTTACGCCGACAAGAATGCCTATGCCAAACCCGGTCTGGTCATCGACCGCGAACGCGCCGGCCTGCGCAATTATCTCGGCGAAAACCTCGGCACGGTGCGCGATACCAACATTATGGAGGCGGTGCTTGGCGACCATGGCCGTTCGGGCGAGCAATGGGATATCTGGCAGGCGGTGTTTTCGCCCGCCGGCGCCGATGGCTATCCGGCGCCGATCTGGGACAAGGCGAGCGGCGCGATCGACCCCAGAATCGCGGACTATTGGCGGCAGAATTACGACCTGACCGACATCATCGTGCGCAACTGGGGCACGCTGGGGCCGAAAATCGCCGGCAAGATCAACGTCTATGTCGGGTCGGCCGACAATTACATGCTCAACAACGCCGTCTATTCGGCGCAGGAGCGGCTGGGCGCGCTGCAGAATCCGGCGTGGGGCGGCGAATTCGCCTATGGCGAGCGCGCCGAACATTGCTGGAACGGCGACCCGACCCAGCCCAACGCCATCGCGCGGCTGCGCTACAACACCATGTACCTGCCCAAGATCATGGCGCGCATCGCGGCGACGGCGCCAAAGGGGGCCGATCTGACCAGCTGGCGCTACTGATCGCAGCAACATTGCCGATTCCGGCCCTGTTCCCGACAGGCGCAGCGCGCTATTGCTGCACATGCGAAGCAGGAGTGTTCGAATGGCCAATGGCGGCGATGCGGCGTTGCGGGTGCTGGTCCTCCAGGGCGGCGGTGCGCTCGGCAGCTATCAGGCCGGCGTCTTCGAGGCGCTGACCGAAAGCGGCCTGTGCCCGGACTGGATCGCTGGCATCTCCATTGGCGCGATCAACGCCGCGATCATCGCCGGCAACCCTGTCGAGCGCCGTGTCGCCCGGCTGACCGAATTCTGGGAACTGGTGACATCTGGGGTGACGGCGGCAGCGCCGATGTTCGGCGATGGTTTTCGCCGGCAGTGGAACCAGATGGCGGCGGCACTGACCGCGACGCAGGGCGCGCCGGGGTTTTTCAAGCCGCTGTGGCCACCGGTGGTGCCGTGGCTGAAGGGGCCGCTCGGCTATTATGACACGGCGCCGCTGAAGGCGACGCTCGAGCGGCTGATCGACTGGGATCTGCTCAATGATGGCCCGGTGCGGCTGTCGGTCGGTGCGGTCAACGTCGAAACCGGCAATTTCCGCTATTTCGACAATCGCGAGCAACGGCTTGGCCCCGAGCATATCATGGCATCCGGCGCGCTGCCGCCGGGGTTTCCGCCGGTGCTGATCGACAAGGAATATTGGTGGGATGGCGGACTGGTGTCGAACACGCCGCTCGACCATGTGCTCGAGATCGAAGAGGACTGCGACCTGCTGATTTTCCAGGTCGATCTGTTCCCCTCGCGCGGCCCGCTGCCGCAGACGATCACCGAGGCCGAGGAACGTGTCCAGGATATCCGCTTTTCCAGCCGCACCCGGCAGAACACCGATGTGAATGTCCGGCTCAACCAGGCGCGGGCGGCCTTTCACCGCCTCGTTGCCAAGCTGCCGCCCGACCTGCGCGACAGCGACGAGGTCAGGCTGCTGGCGCAGGTGGCGCGCGAGAACCGGGTGGCCATCGCCCAGCTGATCTATCGCGACAAAAGCTGGGAGGGCGAGGCCAAAGGCTATGAATTCAGCCGCGCCACCATGGCCGAACATTGGCTGGCCGGCCGCCACGATGTCATGAACACGGTGCACAATGCCGCCTGGCTGACGCAACCGATGCAGTTGGGGACGGTTGTCTATGATCTGACCAACCCCGCCGACGCGACCCCTCACCCAGAAAAGGCCCAGTCATGACCAAGATGCTTGCCGGCAAGACGGCGCTTGTCACCGGTTCCACCAGCGGCATCGGCCTCGCCATGGCGACGGCGTTGGCCGCCGAAGGCGCGAACATCATCATCAACGGTTTCGGCGACGCCGCCGCGGTCGAGGTGGAGCGAGTAAAACTGGAGGCCAATCATGGCGTTACAGCCTTTTATTCACCCACCGACATGACCGATGGCGCCGCAATCGCGGCGATGTTCGCCGATGCGGCGACGCGTTTCGGCGGCGTCGACATCCTTATCAACAACGCCGGCATCCAGCATGTTGCGCCCATCGATGAATACCCGATTGCCAAATGGGACCAGATCATCGCGCTCAACATGTCGGCGGCGTTCCACGCCATGCGCGCCGCCATCCCGCAGATGAAGGCGAAGACATGGGGCCGCATCATCTCCACTGCCAGCGCCCACAGCAAGGTCGCGAGCCCGTTCAAATCGGCCTATGTTACCGCCAAGCATGGCCTCGTCGGCCTGACCAAGACCGCGGCGCTGGAAGTCGCCACCCATGGCATCACCGTCAACGCCATCAGTCCCGGCTATGTCTGGACGCCGCTGGTCGAAAAACAGATCCCCGACACGATGGCGGCGCGCGGCCTGACGCGCGATCAGGTCATCAACGACGTGCTGCTCGAGGCGCAGCCCACCAAGCAGTTCGTCACCAGCGAGCAGGTGGCGGCGCTGGCGGTGTTTCTGTGCTCCGATGCGGCAGCGCAGATCACCGGCGCCAACCTGTCGATGGACGGTGGCTGGACGGCGGCCTGATCGCCATTCCGCCAACGCCATTCCCCTAACGGTGTTGGCCGAATTTCGGTATCGTTGCCGAGTCGCACCGAATTGCCCCGCAGAAGGGCATTGTCAGGCCAGTCTATCCGGGGGGTAATCTGCCATGTCGAGTGACCATGTCGACCTGCCGACGTTCATCGCGGGCGTCGAGAAGCGCAACCCGGGCCAGCCCGAATTCGTCCAGGCGGTGACCGAGGTTGCCGAGGATATCTTCGGCTTCATGGCGGACAAGGTGAAATACCACGAGGCGCAGATCTTGCGCCGCATCGCCGAGCCCGATCGCGTCATCTCGTTCCGCGTGTGCTGGGAGGATGACAAGGGCAATATCCGCGTCCAGCGCGGCTGGCGGGTGCAGAACAACAATGCCATCGGCCCCTACAAGGGCGGCATCCGGTTCCACCCTTCGGTCACCGAAAGTGTGCTGAAGTTCCTGGCGTTCGAACAGACCTTCAAGAACGCGCTGACCGGCCTGCCGATGGGCGGCGGCAAGGGCGGATCGAACTTCAACCCCAAAGGCAAGTCTTCCAACGAAGTCATGCGCTTCTGCCAGTCTTTCATGACCGAACTTTATCGCCACATCGGCGCTGACGTCGATGTGCCGGCCGGCGACATCGGTGTCGGCGGCCGCGAGATCGGTTACATGTTCGGCCAGTACAAGCGCATCACCAACCAGTTCACCGGCGTGTTGACCGGCAAGGGGCTGGAATGGGGCGGCAGCCTGATCCGCACCGAGGCGACCGGCTATGGCGCCGTCTATTTCCTCGCCAACATGCTGAAAACCAAAGGCCAGGATGTCGCCGGCAAGACGGCGGTGATTTCGGGGTCGGGCAATGTCGCCACCCATGCCGCCGAAAAGATTGTCCAGATGGGCGGCACGGTGCTGACGATGAGCGATTCCGAAGGCTTCATCCATGATCCCGACGGAATCAGCCAGGAAAAGATCAACTGGATCAAGGAATTGAAGAACGTCCGCCGTGGGCGGATTTCGGAATATGCCGACGCATTCAAGGGCGCCAGCTTCACCGGCGGCGGCGCGCGGCCCTGGGGCGTCAAATGCGATGTCGCGTTGCCCTGCGCCACCCAGAACGAGCTCGATGGCAAGGATGCGAAGGTCTTGCTCGCCAATGGCTGCATCGCGGTCGCGGAAGGCGCCAACATGCCGACCAACCTCGACGGCGTGCATTTGTTCAAGGCGGCGAAGATCCTGTTTGCGCCGGGCAAGGCCTCCAACGCCGGCGGTGTCGCGGTGTCGGGCCTTGAAATGAGCCAGAATTCGGCGCGGATATCGTGGAAGGAAGCCGATCTGCAGGCGATGCTGGTCGACATCATGGGGACCATCCACGCCGCCTGCGCCGAATATGGTTCCGACGGCAAGGGCCATGTCGACTATGTGAAGGGCGCCAATATCGCCGGCTTCAAGAAAGTCGCCGATGCCATGCTCGCCTATGGCGTGGTCTGATCGCGATGGCGACGATCATCGACCGCCGGGTCTGTGCCGAGATCGAGGGGCCGTTCGTGCTGTTCATGATCGGCATGCGCATCAACCGCTGGTGGAAACCCTGGGTGTGGCTGCCGGTGTTTTCGGCAATGGGCCGGATGCTGCCCGAACTGGCGCGCCAGCCTGAACTCGGCCTGCTCCACGCGCGCACCCATGTCGGGCTGCCCAACATCTTCCTCGTCCAGTATTGGCGCAGCTATGAACAGCTCGAAGCCTATGCGTCCGCGCGCGACAAGGCGCATCTGCCGGCCTGGGCGGCGTTCAACAAGGCGGTCGGCAGCAATGGCGATGTCGGCATCTGGCACGAAACCTATCTGATCGACCCCGGCAAATCCGAAAATGTCTACAACAACATGCCGGCCTGGGGGATGGGCCGCGCCGGGACCATCCACGACGCCAGCGGGCAGCGCGCCCGTGCCCTGGGGCGGCTGCAGGCTGGCCGGCCGGACGTGACGCGGCATTGATCGAGAGGGAAAAGCGGACATGACAAAGGCCTCCGATCTGCTTGTCCAATGCCTTGAAAACGAAGGCTGCGAATATGTGTTCGGCGTGCCCGGCGAGGAAAATCTCGATTTCCTCGACAGCCTGTCGCGATCGACGAAAATTCGCCTGATCCTGACCCGCCACGAGCAGGGTGCCGGCTTCATGGCATCGACCTATGGGCGGCATACGGGGAAGGCGGGGGTGTGCCTGGCGACGCTGGGGCCGGGGGCGACCAACCTCGTGACCGCGGCGGCCTATGCCTATCTCGGCGGAATGCCGATGCTGATGATCACCGGGCAGAAACCGATCAAGAAGTCGAAACAGGGCCGTTTCCAGATCATCGACGTCGTCGAGATGATGAAGCCGATCACCAAATATACCCACCAGCTGGCATCGGCGGACAATATCCCGGCGCGAACCCGCGAGGCCTTTCGGCTGGCGCAGGAGGAAAAGCCCGGCGCGACGCATCTCGAACTGCCCGAGGACATTGCGCACGACCCGACCGATTCGGTGCCGATTCCGCCCAGCTTCGTGCGCCGCCCGGTGCCCGATGCCAAGGCGATTGCCGAGGCGGTGCGCGCCATCGAGGCGGCAGAGGCGCCGATCCTCGTCATCGGCGCCGGCGCCAACCGCACGATGACGTCGCGGATGCTCAACCTGCTTGTCGACAAGACCGGGCTACCGTTCCTGACGACACAGCTCGGCAAAGGCGTCATCGACGAACGCCACCCCAAATTCGTCGGCTGCGCGGCGCTGTCATCGGGCGATTTCGTCCATGCCGCCATTCGCAAGGCCGATGTGATTGTCAACATCGGCCATGATGTCATTGAAAAACCGCCGTTCTTCATGACAACCGGCGGCGCCGTCGTCATCCACATCTCGAACAAGTCGGCCGAGGTCGATCCGGTGTATTTTCCGCAGATCGAGGTGATCGGCGATATCGCCAACGCCGTCTGGCAGATCAACGAGACCATCACCCGACAGGCGCATTGGGCGTGTTCGGGGATGCTGGCGGCGCGCGCTGCCGAAGTGGCGCACCGCGAGGCGGCGGTCGGCGACCTGCGCTGCCCGATCTATCCGCAATATCTGGTCGACCAGATCCGCAAGGCCATGCCGTCCGACGGCATCATCGCGCTCGACAATGGGGTCTACAAGATCTGGTTCGCGCGCAATTACATGGCGCACCAGGCCAACACCGTGTTGCTCGACAATGCGCTGGCAACGATGGGGGCGGGGCTGCCGTCGGCGATGGCATCGAACATGGTCTATCCGGATCGCAAGGTGATGGCGATCTGCGGCGATGGCGGCTTCATGATGAATTCGCAGGAGCTGGAGACGGCGGTGCGCCTCGGGCTCAACCTCACCGTGCTGATCCTCAACGACAACAGCTATGGCATGATCCGCTGGAAACAGGCCAATATGGGGTTCAAGGACTGGGGGCTGAGCTATGGCAACCCGGATTTCGTCAAATATGCCGAAAGCTATGGCGCCACCGGCCATCGCGTCACCAGCGCCGAAATGCTGCCCGGGCTGCTGGCGTCATGCCTTGCCGCCAAGGGTGTGCAGCTGATCGATTGCCCGATCGATTATTCGGACAATGATCGCATCCTCAACAAGGATATCAAGGAATTGAGCGCAGCGCTTTAGACGCGCATCGGGCGTCAGCCCGGCGTGCCCTGCATGGCGCGCATCCGTTCCATCCCGGTTTTCAGCTCGTCCTGGCTGACGAAACCGTCCTTGTCGCCATCGAGCATCGTGAAGCCCATTTCGCGCCGGCCGGCGGCGAGCCATTCGGGCTTGTCCCATTTGCCGTCCTTGTTGGCATCGGCGGCGACCAATTTGGCGCGCGCCTCGGCCATGTCGGCAGGCGTCGTCTGCGCCATGGCCGCGGTCGCGGTGAGCAGGGAGGCGATCAGCAGGGTCAGGCGCATCGGTATCTCCGGCAAATGTTGAGCAATATACGCCGGTGTCACGAAATTCCCTCGGCCGTCTGTTATTGCGGCGCCGCCGGACAAGTGTCGAGGCCGGCCTTGCACTCTACCGCTTGGCGAAGTGCGGCGTTCCGGACTAAACACCGCACAGTGTTTGTGCAAAACGGGGATTGAAGTCCTTTCATGGCGGCAAGACCCGATAAGATTGCGACGCGCGTTGCCGCTGCCGTGCGGCTGGCACCGCGCATCAAACCGAAACCCTGGGGCCGCACGACGCTCGGCAATTGGGGCCTGGGGTTGTGCGCCAGCGCCGACGGCCAGCCGATCGGCGAGATCCACCATATCGGCGATGCGGCTGCCGACCCGGCGCTGCTCGTCAAGACGCTGTTCACCGCCGAACGGCTGTCGGTGCAGGTTCACCCCGGCGACACCGCGGCGCGGGCGCAGGGCGCGCGGCGCGGCAAGGATGAAGCCTGGGTGGTGCTCGCCGCCGAGCCCGGTGCCACCATCGGCCTTGGGCTGCGGGCGCCCGCCGACAGCGACACCTTGCGCGCGGCAGCTCTCGACGGCTCGATCGTCGACCTGCTGCACTGGCACGCCTGCGCGCCGGGCGATGTGTTCTTCACCCCCGCCGGCACCATCCATGCCATCGGCGGCGGCGTCACCCTGTTCGAAATCCAGCAGAATTGCGATCTGACCTATCGCCTGTTCGACTATGGCCGCGGCCGTGCCCTGCATCTCGACGATGGCCTGGCAGTTGCCGATACCGGCGCCTGGCAGCGCCCCGGGCCGCCGCTGGCGCCGGGGCCGGGCCGCGAATTGCTCGTCGCGGGGCCCAGCTTTGTCCTCGAACGGATCACATTGGCCGGTGGCGGTGTGCTGCGGCCGCCGGCGGGCCATCCCGCATGGGTCGCGGTCGCCGGCGGCAGTGGCCGACTGGGCGACGCGGCGTTTGGCGTTGGCGAGGTCTGGTCGGTCGACGCGCCGCTGGCGGTCAGCGGCGTCGCCGAATTGCTCGTCGCGCATGCCGGGCAGGGCGCCATTGCCGATCTGTGGCAGCCGGCATGATGGAATGGCTCGCCGCCGCGCAAGGCTGGGTGATGGGCCTTGGCGCGCGCTATGGTGTCAACCCGGTGGTGTTCGGCGCCATCTATGTCGGCGCCATCCCGTTTTTCCTGTTGTTCACCGGCATCGCGATCAAGCGGCTGCGGGCGCGCAAATCGGCGGTGCTGCCGATTCTCGCCGCCGGCCTGTGCTTTGTTTCGGCCTATCTCTACCTCGCCATTGTCGGCCGCGGCATCCCGCTCTGGGTGTGGCTGTTCCTTGGCGGCCTTGTCGCCTATGGCGCGTGGAGCGCAATCCGCGATTTCCGCAAGAAACTGCTGGGCTGATTATTCGCGGCGCAGGTTTTCGATTCGATCTTCGGTCATCGGATAATCGCAACCTTCAGGGATGGTCAGCCACATCGCGCCGTCGCGTGAAATCATCGCGGGCTGGATGAACGGCGGTGTGCGCGATGCGGCGGCGGCCATGACGGTAGCGACGCTGTCGTATTGGGCGAGGCGCTGCAGATTGCACTTGGTCGGGAACACCAGCGCCGCTTCGCCGCGCGCCTCGCGGTCGAGCGCCGATGCCGCCGTCGTCCACTGGATCGCCACTGCCTCATGGCCATCGGGGGAAATCGCCGCGCTGGCGGTGTGGCCGGCATCGGCGAGGTAGAAATGCGTGTCGAAGCGGCGCTTGATGGCGATTGCCGCCGGCGGTTCCCAGCGCGCAAACGGCACGAAGCGATCGGCGGCAACCTTGTGGTCGAGCGCTGCCAGCATCGCCGCAAAGGTGCACGCCTCCGCACTGTCGGGGCCGCCGGCGAGTTCGGCGCGGGCCTGGGCGAGCCGCGCCGGGTCGGGCGCTGCACCGCTGGTCAGCAACACGCCGGTTTCCTCCAGCGCCTCACGGCAGCAGGCGATGCGCGCCGCGGCATCGGCATCGTCGAGCCCTTCGAAGCCGGTGGCGAGGCCCGGATCGCGCGCGGTCGTCAGGTCGGCGGGGTCGACGCGGCCGCCCGGGAAAACCAGCGCGCCGCCGGCAAAGACCAGATTTTCGCCGCGCTGGATCATCAGGATTTCGGGGCCCGCCGGCGAATCTCGCAGCAGGATCACGGTGGCGGCGGGGATGCTGTTCATGGGCGCAATCCTAGGCGCGATCCGGCGGCGATGCACCCCTGCTGGAAATAAGGGCGGCGGTGTGGAAGGGTCGGCGGCATGACGACGATCGAGATCCTCGGGCTTGCCGCCAGTCTCAGCCTGCTGGCCGGGTGGCGGCTTTATGCCGCGGTGCTGGCAACCGGGCTGGCGCTGCGCTTCGGCGTGCTCGACATGGTCGGCGCGCCGGCGCTGCCGCACGCGCTCGCCGGCCTGCACGTGCTGGCCAACCCCTGGGTGATCGGCGTTGCGGCGCTGGGCACGGCAGCGGAGTTCCTCGCCGACAAGGTGGCGTGGCTCGACAGCATCTGGGACGGGCTGCACAGCCTGGTGCGCCCCATCGGCGGCGCATTGCTGGCGCTGGCGGTGGTGTCGCCCGACAATAATGCGCTGGCGGTGGTGACGTTTCTGCTCGGCGGCGGCGCCGCGCTGGCAGCGCATGCGGCCAAGGCGGGATCGCGCGCCGTCATCAACGCCTCGCCCGAACCCTTCAGCAACATCGTCACCTCGGTCGCCGAAGACGGGCTGACCGCGGCCGGGCTGTGGCTGGTGCTGACCCATCCGGAATGGGCGGCGGCGCTGGCGTTGGGCCTGGCGTTGGTCTGCGCCGGGCTGCTGTGGCTGGCGTGGCGCATCCTCGGGCCGTTGTGGCGGCGCTTGTGGCGCCCGTCGTCGCCGCCATCGTCACGGCCGTGAAGCCCTTGGACGTCGGCCCCGGCGCGTGTAAAGCGGGCGGCGAGATCAGGAGCATCCAATGAGCGTTCGCCCGTGGCGTGACATCACCCGCCGCAAATCCCGGCAGATCATGGTCGGCAAGGTGCCGGTCGGCGGCGACGCGCCGATCGCGGTGCAGACGATGACCAACACGTTGACCAGCGACGCTGCGGCGACGATTGACCAGATCCGCCGCTGCGAGGACGTCGGCGCCGATATCGTCCGGGTGTCATGCCCCGATGTCGAATCGACGGCGGCTTTGTCGACGATCGTGCGCGCCGTGAAGGTGCCGATCGTTGCCGACATCCATTTCCACTACAAGCGCGGGCTGGAAGCCGCCGATGCCGGCGCCGCCTGCCTGCGCATCAACCCGGGCAACATCGGCAGCCAGGCGCGGGTGAAGGAAGTCGTGCGCGCCGCCAAGGCCAATGGCTGTTCGATCCGTATCGGCGTCAACGCCGGCAGCCTAGAAAAGCATCTGCTCGAAAAATACGGCGAGCCGTGCCCGGAAGCGCTGGTCGAAAGCGCGCTCGAGCATATGAAGATGCTCCAGGACGAAGATTTCCACGAATTCAAGATTTCGGTAAAGGCGTCGGACGTGTTCCTTGCCGTCGCCGCCTACAACGGCCTTGCCGAAGTCTGCGATTATCCGCTGCATCTTGGCATCACCGAGGCCGGCGGGCTGCAGGGCGGCACGGTCAAATCGTCGATCGGGCTGGGCATGCTGCTATGGGCCGGGGTGGGCGATACCATCCGCGTGTCGCTGAGCGCCGATCCGGTCGAGGAAGTGAAGGTCGGCTATCACATCCTGAAATCATTGGGCATTCGCGCCCGCGGCGTCCGCGTCGTGTCGTGCCCAAGCTGCGCGCGCCAGGGCTTCGACGTGGTCAAGGTCGTGGAGACGCTCGAAACCCGGCTGGCGCATATCACCACGCCGCTGTCGCTTTCGGTGCTTGGCTGCGTCGTCAACGGCCCCGGCGAGGCGCGCGAAACCGATATCGGGCTGACCGGCGGCGGCAACGGTCGCCACATGGTCTTCCTGTCGGGCATCACCGACCATGTCATCGAAAGCGAAAAGATGGTCGATCACATCGTCATGCTGGTCGAGAAAAAGGCGGCCGAGCTGGAAGCGATCAAGGCCGCGGCCGAGCTGGCACCGGGGGCGATCGCGGCGGAATAGGCGCGAAGGGGGAACGGCCGTGCGCGTGTTGGGCTGGTTGGGGATCGCCGGCGGGCTGTTGCTCGCCCTTGCGGGTTTTGCGCTGCTGACCTTCATGCACTTTCCTTCGGAGACAAGCGTATGGAGCGCGTCGCCGGGGCGATGGGATGACTATTTGCTGGCGCTGGCCTGTCTTGGTTTCGGCGCCCTGCTGGCCCGGATGGGCGACCGCTGGGCCGACAGCCCGATCCGGTCGCGTTTCCGCGCGCTTGGCGGCGTCGATTATTCTGAACGGCGGCAACGCCTCAACGGTTGCCTTGTTTTCGGTATCGCCCTCGGCCCGCTGGGGTTGATACTGTTCATGATGGTCGGGACGATCTGGAACGAAAAGGGCGACGGTTGGCTGGGCGGGTTGATCGTCGGAGTCTGGGCGCTGCCGATCGGGCTGGTGATGCGCAGTGGCTGGCGACGCTTTTCGGGGCAGGGCTGGTTTTCGGGTCGCCGTCGCGGTCATGCCGACACCTAACCAAACAGGCCCGACCCGCGCAGCGGTGGCAGCCACATCATCATCGTCGCACCGGCGATGCCGACGACCGTAAGCAGCGTGAGCGCTCCGAGTGCCGCCGCCATGGCCGTCCTGACGGCTGCCGAGTCGCTGGCGCGCGCCCGGCGGTAAATTTCATGCACGGCCAGCGGCACCAGCACGCTGCCAAAGCCCCAGACGGTGAAGAAGCTTTCGACCGCCGCCCGCGGTGCACCAAAGACCCCGCCGGCGACCAGCGCGAATGCCATCAGGCCGATGCGCAGGAACCAGACTCCCGAAACGACGAGGAAAGCGCGCATTGCCCAGTCGGCGTGGGCGGTGAAGTTGCGCGCCCGTGCCGCGCGCCAGGCGAGCAGCACGAACACGAGGATCAGGACGGCGTTGAGGCTGGTCGCGCCGGCGTTGAGCAAACCGAGGCGCGAGCCGCGCACCCAGACCAGCCACAGCCCGCCCAGCGCCGCGAACAGGGCCGTGGCGACGAACAGCCGGCCGTTCCAGCGGTGCAACGCCGGGACCGTACGGCGCAGCGCCGGCGACAGCTGCAGGACACCGCCGAGTGTCAGCACCGCGGCCATTGCGACATGGGCGCCGAACATCATATTGCCGGCGGTATCGCCCGCGACATAGCCATCGATCACCTGGCGATGCCGCGACCAATCCGCCAGCGTGCCGCGCGCCACCGGCGGCGCGTAGAAACCGATGATGTAGAACAGGAACACCGCCTGGCCGACGGCCGTGACGAGCATCCAGAAGCGCACCGCGAGCGGCAGCGCGCGGTCGGCGGATCGGGTGGCGGGAATGGCAAGGCTGGCCATGGAGATGCCTTTCGCTGGCGCTGACTGTATTAGCTGGATAGGATAGTGTGGTGACGGCGCGCGGCCATGATGCAGCGCGCCAGAAACATGACTTTGGAATGCATCGGAGGGCGCACCGACGTGGCGGGGACCAGTGTTTCAGCCGGCTATGCCCAGGCGATCGTCGACTTTGCGGTCGCGCGCGGGGCCGACCGTGCGGCCTTGGTGGCACGGGCCGGGGTCGATCCGGCGCTCGCCGCCGGGCCCGATGCGCGGGTGCCGTTCGAAGGCTTCAAGGCGCTGATGCGCGGCGCCGGCGTGGTGACCGGCGATCCGGCCTTTGCCCTGCATTTCGGCGCCGAATCGCTGTTCCACGACATCTCGATCGTCGGGATGATCAGCCATGCCGCCGCCACGATGGCCGAAGCTTTCGAGCAGATGAACCGCTATGCGCGGCTGGCAATCGAAGTTGACGGGCATGACGCCGGGCCGCGCTTTGCCATCGTCCGCCATGATGGCGAAACCTGGATCGAAGACCGCACGCGCAATGATTTCCCCGAATTGATCGAATCGACCTTTGCGCGGTTCATCTGGACGACGTCGCGGTTTCTGGGCGATGTGCCTTTTGCCAAAGCGATCTGCTTTACCCACCCCGAGCCATCATACAGCGCCGAACATGCCCGGCTGCTCGGCGTGCCGGTTGCGTTCGGCAGCCGCTGGAACGCCATTGCCATCCATGAATCCTGGCTGGCGCTGCCATTGCCATATTCCAATCGCTATGTGTTCGGCGTCTTCATCGATCGTGCCGACGCGTTGCTGGCCGAAATGCAGCGCAATGTCAGCCTTGCCGGCCAGGTCGAATCGGCGGTGCTGGCGGTGCTCCACACCGGCGAATTCGACATGGGTGGCATTGCGGCAAGCCTCGGGATGGGCCGTTCGACCCTGTATCGCCGTCTAAGGGCGGAAGGTGCCCGCTATGATGCCGTTGTCGATGCACTGCGCCACCGCATGGCGCTGCACTATCTGGCCGGACGCAAGGTTTCGGTGAACGAAACCGCCTATCTGTGCGGGTTTTCCGACCCGGCGGCATTTTCCCGGGCGTTTCGGCGCTGGACAGGCGTGTCGCCAGGTGTCCACGCCCGGCGTTGAGGCCTTGCGGATCGTGGCGCGCAATGGTCATTGGCGCGATGATCCGACCTGCCACCCCCGCCGATATCGCCACCATTCGCCAGCTGATCATCGATCTCGCGGTGTATGAGCGTGAACCCGATGCGGTGAAGGCGAGCGAGGCGCAGCTGCACGCGGCGCTGTTCGGCGCGCGGCCGATCGCCGAGGCGGTGCTGGCCGAGCACGACGGCGAGGCGGTCGGCCTGGCGCTGTTCTTTACGAACTTTTCTACCTGGGAGGGCAGGGGCGGGCTGTATCTCGAGGACCTGTTCGTGCGGCCGGCCGCGCGCGGGCTGGGCATCGGCAAGGCGCTGCTGGTGCATCTGGCCGGCATCGCCGTTGCCCGCGGCTATGGCCGCTTCGAATGGCAGGTGCTCGACTGGAACGAACCGGCGATCGGGTTCTACAAGGCGCTGGGGGCGAAGCCGCGCGACGAGTGGACGGTGATGCGGGTCGATGGGGATGCGTTGGCGGCGCTGGCTGCCACTGCTCGCACTCCCTGAAAGAGAACACCTGGACGGAGAGCCAGTTGCTTTCGTCGCGGCGTGCCGACGTTGCTACTCACCCACCCCCAACCCCTCCCTTGAAAGGGAGGGGAGAAGGGGGTCAGCCTCTTGGCGCGCCCGGATGCTCGCGCGGCGCCGGCACAGCGGCACCCTTTTCCGCTTCGTTATAGCGTTCGATCGATTCGAGGATCAGCCGTTCGGCGACCGCCTTGCCCTGCCAGCCCTGGAACTTGGTCCATTTGCCGGGCTCCAGATCCTTGTAATGGGTGAAGAAATGCTCGATCTGGTTGAGAAGAATGTCGGGCAAATCCGTGTATTCATGGACATTGTTGTAGTAAGGGTGAACCTTGTTCACCGACACGCACAGCAGCTTGGCGTCGCCGCCGGCGTCATCTTCCATCATCATCACGCCGACCGGCCGCACGCGGCTGATGCAGCCCGGCACGAACGGCGTGCGCGCGACGACGAGCGCGTCGATCGGGTCGCCATCTTCGGCCAGCGTGTGCGGGATGAAGCCATAGTTGGTCGGATAGCGCATCGCGGTGTGCAGGATGCGATCGACGAACAGCGCGCCCGACGCCTTGTCGAGTTCATACTTCACCGGTTCGCCGCCCAGCGGGCACTCGATGACGACGTTGACGTCGTGCGGCGGATTCACGCCGATGGGGATTTGATCGATCCGCATGTTAGTCTCCTGAGTTGCTGCGCGGGTTAAGGAGCGCAGCGCGATTCGTCTACAACCGCGTTTTTTTGGGGGGGGAACACCCGATGGCCTGGCTTGCGTTGATACTGGGCGGCTTGTTCGAAGTCGGCTTCACCACATCGCTGCGCTTTGTCGATGGTTTTCGCAACCTGCCTTGGGTGCTGGCCTTTCTCGTGGCCGTCACGCTGTCGATGACATTGCTCGAATATGCCGGGCGGACGATCCCGATCGGCACCGCCTATGCGATCTGGGCCGGGGTTGGCGCCGCCGGCACGGCGCTGGTTGGCATCATCTGGTTCGGCGAGGTGGCGAGCCTGCCACGGTTGCTGCTGCTGGCGGGCCTCGTCGGCTGCATCGTCGGGCTGAAGCTGCTGAAGTGACCCCGGCCGTCAACGCGCGGTCAGCAATTTGTCGAGCGCGCCGTCCGGCCCGGATTTTTCGAACCGCGGATAGCGCAGCCCGCCATTCCAGGCGAGATCGACCATCCGCAGCCGGTCGCCGGTCTTGACCAGCAGCTTGATCGGCGCCTTGCCGCCCTTGGCGGCGGTGATCTCGGCCTTGATCAGATCGTCCGAAAACGGCTTGTCATTCACCGCGACGATGCTGTCGCCGACGGTGATGCCGGCAGCATAGGCGGCGCTGTCCCAGACGACCTGGTCGACCTGGCCGTCCTTGCCGATGACAAGCCCGCCCGAATAGCTGAGATTGTTGAACTTCACCCCGCGCCGGGCATCGCCGAACGCGCCGGTCGGCGTGTCGGTGTAAGTTAGCTTGTAACCCGACATGGTGAAGCCGTTGAGCGGCGCGTGGTCCGCCTTTTCGGTCAGCCGCTGGTTGAGGAATCCGGCCCAATCATAGGGCACGACGCCGTTTAGCGTGCTGACCACCGTGTTGAAATCATAGGTGTTGACCCCCCAGTCGCCGTCGTTGACGCCGAAAAACGCGCGTGCAAAATCATCGAGGCCCCTGGCGCCCTTGCTCTCGCGGCGGATGATGGCATCGGCCTCGACCCACATCAGCAGGCCTTCGTTGTAATAATCCTCGCTGCGCTGCTCGCTGGTCCAGCCCTTGGGCGCGCGGCGGCTGATGACCGGATCGTTGGTGGTATCGTCGAGCGAGCGCCAGGCGCGCGCCGGGCGGTTGTCGAGCGCCGCAGCGATGGCGGCCAGCCCATCGAGCGTATCCTGCTTCGACGTGATTCCCGACCGGGCGCCGAGCACATAGCCCCAGAATTGCGTCTGGCCTTCATAGACCCAGAGCAGCGAATTGCGCATCGGCACGCTGTAATTGGGCGTGAACAGATCGGCGCCGCGGCGATATTTGCCGTTCCAGCTATGGGTGAATTCGTGCGGCAGCAGGTTGCGATCGCCCGGCCCCTTGTTCCATTCGGTGAAATAGGGCGTCGAAACGCCGTTTTCGCTGCTGCGATGATGTTCGAGGCCGATACCGCCCATGGTGTCGGACAGCGACAGCAGCAGGTCGTAATGATCGAAATGCCGCGCGCCGAACAGTTTCAGCGCCTGTTCGACGAGGCGTTTGTGCGCATCGATCTGCGCCGGCGTCGCATCGAGGAAGTGCGGCGCATCGGCGACGACATCGAGGCTGACATTGCTGCCGAGATCCCAGCTTTTCGCCCAGCGGCCGGCGAGGAACGGCGAATCGACCAGCGTTTCGAAATCGGTGGTTTCATAGGTGACGGTATCGCCGCTGCGCCCCGTCGGCCGCAGCGCGCCATAGGCCGTCCAGCCGGCGGGCCAGGTGACGCTGGTGGAGAACGGGATCTGGCGGGTGAAATGGCCGGCGGGATACAGCGCGACACTGTTCGGCTGCAGGCTGAGCATGTCCGACGTGGCGACGATGCGCCCCTGGTTGCCGGCGGTCGCCGACAGGAAGCTGAAGCGCACGTCGAGGCTGCGCGTGCCGGCCGGCACATCGACGGTGAAGGCATAGACGTCGATTTCGTCGCGTTTCCAGGTCAGTGGCTTGCCATTGGCGCTGATCACCAGCCCGGCGACCTTTTCCAGCTGGCCGGTCGGGCTGTGGTTGCCGGGCAGCCATTTCGGGAACAGCAGCGTCATCGGGCCGGATTCGACCACCGGGATCGTCTCGCGCACCTTCCAGATGCCGCGCACGACGTCGGTGGCATCGACCTTCAGCGTGATCGTGCCGGGAAACGCGATGTCCTGCGGCGCCGGGATCGTGCTGGTGATCGGCAGCGGCTGCGGCTGGCTGCGGATCGGGGCGGCGAGAACAGAGGTGGACAACAGCACGGCGAGGCCGGCGAGCAGAAACGGACGCAACATTCAGATCCCCTTTTGCAGCACAATTAGTCGCGGGGGTTCGGGGCTGTCCAGCCGCGTCGGTGATGACAATCGCCGCAACGTCGCCTATCCGGCAGCGCCATGACGACACAACCAAAACCGCAGCAGCGACCCCGGGGGACGCAGGACATGATGGGCGAGCAGGCGGCTCGCTTCGATCATGTCGTCGAAACCTTCAATCGGGTGCGCAAGCTTTATGGCTTTGGCCGGGTCGAGGTGCCGGTGTTCGAAGCGACCGCGGTGTTCGCGCGCAGCCTGGGCGAGACGACCGATGTCGTGTCGAAGGAGATGTATTCGTTCGAGGATCGCGGCGGCGATTCGCTGACCCTGCGCCCCGAATTCACCGCCGGCATCGCGCGCGCCTATATCGAGAATGGCTGGCAGCAGCACGCGCCGATGAAGCTGGCGACCTGGGGCCCGCTGTTCCGCTATGAACGCCCGCAAAAGGGCCGCTTCCACCAGTTCCACCAGCTCGACGCCGAGGTGCTGGGCGCGGCCGAACCGGCAGCGGATGTCGAAGTGATTGCGCTGGCGGCGCAATTGCTCGCCGAACTGGGTGTCGATGACCGGGTGACGCTGCAGCTCAACACGCTGGGCGATGCCGAGACGCGCAGCGCGTGGCGCGAGGGGCTGGTGGCGCATTTTGCGGCGCATCTCGACGTGCTGAGCCCCGAAAGCCGCGAGCGGCTGGCAAAGAACCCGCTGCGCATTCTCGATTCCAAGGCCGAGGGCGACAAGGCGCTGGTCGCCGATGCGCCGCGCATCGATGCCTATATGACCGCCGAGGCGGGGGCGTTCTTCGAGGCGGTGCAAAAGGGGCTGCAGGCTTCGGGCGTCGATTTTGTGCGCGCCGACAGCCTGGTGCGCGGTTTCGACTATTATCGCCACACGGCGTTCGAATTCGTCACCGATGCGCTGGGCGCGCAGGGGACGGTGATCGGCGGCGGCCGCTATGACGGGCTGATCGGCGCGATGGGCGGGCCGGAGACGCCGGCGGTGGGCTGGGCCGGGGGGATCGAGCGGTTGGCGATGCTGGTGGCCGAGCCGGTCGGCGAATTGATCGAAGTCGCTGTCATTCCCGAGCTTCCAGAACTGGAAGGGGAAGCGCTGCGAATTGCTGCGGCCTTGCGCACGCGAGGCCTGTCGGTCTCATCAGCCTTTCGTGGTAACGCAAAGCGTCGCGCTGAAATTGCAGCGAAGTCAGGCGTCCAGACACTTCTATATGTCCGAAGTGAAACGGATCCTGGTCGCCGGCTCAGGCTTTCTGATCGCGTCCGTGACGGAAAGGCCTCAGAGCGCCTCTTAAGGGTACTCGGCGCAGTTCCAGAAGAGTATAAGAGCCTAGAAGGCGATGACGCTGAATGATCATCTCCCCCGAACGCATTGCACAAATCGAACGCCGGCATGCCGATCTTGCGTCACAGATGGGCAATCCCGACCTGGCGGCGGACAAGTTCGTCCAGCTTTCGAAGGACTATGCCGAACTGACCCCCGTCGTCGAAGCTGCCGCGGCGCTGCGCGGCCTGCGCGACGAGGCTGAAAGCCTGAAATCCATCGCCGCCGATGACGAGATGTACGCTATGGCGCAGGAAGAACTCGGCGCCATCGAGGACCAGCTGCCCGCCGCCGAACGCGCGCTGGCGCTGAAATTGCTGCCGCGTGACAGCGCCGACGCCAAGCCTGCCATGCTCGAAATCCGCGCCGGCACCGGCGGTGACGAGGCGGCGCTGTTCGCCGGCGACCTGTACCGCATGTACGAACGCTATGCCGCGACGCGCGGCTGGCGGATCGAGGCGATTTCGATGTCGCCGGGCGAAATGGGTGGTTTCAAGGAAATCATCGCCAGCGTCACCGGCGACAGCGTTTTTGCGCGGCTGAAGTTCGAAAGCGGCGTCCACCGCGTCCAGCGCGTGCCGGCGACCGAAACGCAAGGCCGCATCCACACCAGCGCCGCCACCGTCGCCGTGCTGCCCGAGGCCGAGGAGGTCGATATCGACATCCAGGACAAGGATTTGCGCATCGACGTGTTCCGGTCGTCGGGGCCGGGCGGCCAGTCGGTCAACACCACCGACAGCGCCGTGCGTATCACCCACATACCGACCGGGCTGGTGGTGCAGCAGCAGGACGAGAAATCGCAGCACAAGAACAAGGCGAAAGCCATGAAGGTGCTGCGCTCGCGGCTGTATGACCTCGAACGCTCGAAGGTTGACTCGGCGCGGTCGGCGGATCGCAAGGCGATGGTCGGCTCGGGCGACCGGTCGGAACGCATCCGCACCTACAACTACCCGCAGGGGCGCGTCACCGACCACCGCATCAACCTGACCTTGCACCGCCTGCCCGAAATCCTCGAAGGGCCGGGGCTCGAGGAACTGGTGTCGGCGCTGATTTCCGAAGATGAAGCCGCGCGCCTGGCGGAACTCGGATGAACGCCGCCGCCGCGCTGCTCGCCGCGTCGCGCCGCATCGATCGCTTCGATGCCGAGGTGCTGCTCGCGCACCTGGTCGGCACCGACCGCATGACGCTGCTGACCGGGCCGAGCCGCGACATCGACGAGGCCGGCTATGAGGCGCTGGTGGCGCGGCGCGCGGGCGGGGAGCCGGTTGCCTATATCACCGGGCGGCGCGAATTTTGGTCGCTCGACCTTGCCGTTACCCCCGATGTGCTGATCCCGCGCCCCGATTCCGAAACGCTGATCGAGGCCGCAAAACTGGTGCGGGGCGATCATGCGCCGGCTACGATTCTCGATCTCGGCACCGGCTCCGGCGCGTTGCTGCTGGCGGCGCTGAGCATCTGGCCGCGGGCGCGCGGGCTGGGCGTCGATCGTTCGTTCGCGGCGCTGGTGGTGGCGGCGGGCAATGCCGCGCGGCTCGGCCTCGATTCGCGCGCGGTGTTCAGCGAAAGCGATTGGGGCGCGGCGGTGACCGGGCGTTTCGACCTGATCCTCAGCAATCCGCCCTATGTCGAGACCGGCGCCGATCTCGCCACCGATGTCCGCGACCATGAACCGGCGGCGGCGCTGTTCGCCGGGCCCGACGGCCTCGACGCGTATCGCGTGCTCATCCCGCAGCTGCCCGATCTGCTCAACCCCGGCGGCGCAGCGGTGATCGAAATCGGGTCGACCCAAGCCGAAGCGGTTGCCGATCTGGCGCGGGCGGAGGGGTTTCGGATCCTGCTGCGGCGCGATCTTGCGGGGCACGACCGCTGCCTGGTGCTGACACGCGCCTGACTCCCTCCCCGCAAGGGGGAGGGAGTTGCTCAGCCATCCCGCCTTTCGAGCATCCGCCCCGACAACACCGCGAGCTGGGGCCGCCCCTTGACGAAGCCGGCGAAGCCCAGCCGCTCGGGGTTCCAGTCGTTGTCGCTGAGCCGCCAGACATCGTCGCCGATCTCGACCAGCGCCTGGACGCCATCGGCGTAGAGCCGGTCGCCGCGCGCCACCAGCGTGATGCCGCCGATCCACGGGTCGTCGCTCTGGTAGTGGCCGGCGCGGGCGGCCAGCCGGTCGGGCGTCGCCGGCAGCGCGGCCGAGGCGCCGTTGCGGCCAAAGCGCTGGCTGCCCCAGTCCGCCGCCACCATGGCGCCATTGGCGCGGACGAAGACCAGCGGAAAATCGCCGAAGCGCGCGTTGTCGGCGAAAAACATGTCCTGATCTTCGGCCTGCAGCGGGGTGCGCGTGGCGCCATCGACCAGCACCAGCCCGGCGCCGCTTTCGATTGTGAAACTGCCGCCCGGCCCGGCATAGCGGCCGGCAAAATCGCCGGGCTTTTCGATCGGCGCGATGACCAGCGGCTTGGGGGTCGGCAGTGGCTTGCCTTCCTTGGCGGCGCGCATCGCCTGGCAGGCGAATTGCGTAATCAGCCGGGGGCGATAGCCGGCCTGGCCCGCCATCGGCGTACTGGCATAGGCGCCGACTTGCGACACGCCATCGCTGTGGAACGACGAGGCAAAGCTGACCATGCCGCCGGTATGATGCAGGAGATCATGGCCATCGGTCGGCCGGTGCATCAGCGCCAGGCCATAGGTTTCCTGCGGCGTCTTGGGGTCCTGCACCACCGGTGCCGCCAGCCACAGTTTCGCCAGCGCATCGCTGATCAGCGGTGCGCCCTTGCCCTCGCCGGCGCCGATCAGGAAACGCAGATATTTGGCCATGTCGGGCAGGGTGGCGGCGACCGACCCGGCGCCCAGCGAGGCATCGACCCAGGGCGCCGGCGCCATGACGAACGGCGGCAGCTGCGGCCGGTCGGGGCGCAGCGCGCCATAGCTGGCGGGATAGCGGCTGCGATCACGAAAGGCGATGTTGCCGCGGCTGTCGTTCATGCCGAGCGGCTGCATGATCCGCGCCTCGATGCTGCGCGCCAGCGGGCGGCCGTCGATGCGTTCGATGGCAGCGCCAATCAGGTCATAGGCGGTGTTGGAATAGCTCCAGTGGCTGCCGGCCTTGAAACCCGTCCATAATTTGTAGCCGGCGGGGCCGAACGGCGGCGCGAAATCGGGGAGGCCGGTGGTGTGGTCGAGCAGGCTGCGGAAGGTGAAGGGCGCATCGGGCAACGGCGCCTCGGGCAGCACGGTGCGGATGTCGGCCTCCAGATCGATCTTGCCCTCCTGCACCAGCTGCAGGCAGCACAGCGCGACGAAGGATTTGCTGATCGATCCGATCTGCCAGAGGTCGTTGGGGTCGAGCGGTGTCTTGCGTTCGTAATCGCGCGGGCCGGACTGGATCAGCGCGGTGAACGGCCCGTCGACGACGACCAGGCCCAAGGACGGCAGGCCGAAGAATTTGCAATGCGTCTCGACATAGGCGGCGATGGCGGCGAGCGCTGCCTTTTGCCCGGCATTGGCGCCCGGCGCGGAGACGGCGGCGCGGGCGACACCGGGCAGGGCGACGGCTGCGGTGCCGGCAAGAAACAGGCGGCGATTGATCGGCATGAAATGGTCCCCCGGCAGAAGGGAATGTGGCGGCGGCCGAACCTACCTGTCAACGCTGCCTACAGCCGGACCATCGCCATCATTGCCTTCGATCCATAGCGATCGCCCGCCGTCGTCCCCGGCGGCAGCGCCGCATCGAGCGCGGCGATGTCGGCGGCGGTCAGTACCAGCGCGGCGGCGCCGGCATTGTCCTCAAGCGTCACGCGGCGCTTCGACCCCGGTATCGGCACAACAGTGTCGCCCTTGGCCAGGAGCCACGCCAGCGCGACCTGTGCTGCGGTGGCGCCATGCGCTGCAGCAACGCCCTTGACCACCGCGACCGCTGCCATGTTGGCGTCGTAATTGGCGCCCTGATAGCGCGGGTCCTTGGATCGATAGTCGCTGTCGGGCAATGCCTCGGCGCGGGGCTGGCTGCCGGTCAGGAAGCCGCGGCCCAGCGGCGAATAGGGCACGAAGCCGATGCCGAGTTCATGGCACAGCGGCCAGATCTCGTCCTCGACGCCGCGTTCCCACAGCGACCATTCGCTTTGCAGCGCGCTGATCGGGTGGACGGCATGGGCCCGGCGGATGGTGGCGGGGCCGGCTTCGGACAGGCCGAGGAAGCGCACCTTGCCCTCCTGCACCAGCGCCGCCATCGCACCGACGGTGTCCTCGATCGGCACATTGGGATCGACGCGGTGCTGGTAGAACAGGTCGATATGATCGGTGCCGAGCCGTTTCAGGCTGGCCTCTGCGACGGCACGGACGTTTTCGGGGCGCGAATCGGTGCCCATTGCCTTGCCGTCGACGATGCGAAAGCCGAATTTGGTGGCGATGACCGCCTGGTCGCGCTTGCCCCGTAGCGCGCCGCCGACCAGTTCCTCGTTGATGAACGGGCCATAGACTTCGGCGGTGTCGAAGAAATTGACGCCGAGATCGAGCGCTCGGTGCAGCGTGGCGATGGCTTCGTCGCGATCGACGACCCCGTACATCGCCGCCTGGCCCGATGTGCCGGCCATGCCCATGCAGCCGAGGCCGAGCGCCGAGACTTCAAGGCCCTGCGTTCCCAATTTGCGCTTGTTCATGGCCGGTTCCTCTTCGTGGGTGACAGTAGCGGCGGGGCTTCGACAAGCCAATCACATGCGCGTAAACAGCCGACAAAGAGCCAAGGCAAACCACCATGACACGCAAATATTTCGGCACCGATGGCATCCGCGGCCTGACCAACGCCTATCCGATGACCGCTGCCATCGCGATGAAGGTCGGCCAGGCTGCCGGCACGCGATTTTTGCGCGGCAAGCACAAGCACCAGGTCGTCATCGCCAAGGATACCCGGCTGTCGGGGTACATGATGGAATCGGCGCTGACCGCCGGCTTCACCTCGGTCGGTATGGACGTCATCCAGGCCGGGCCGATCCCGACGCCGGCGGTGGCGATGCTGACCCGGTCGCTGCGCGCCGATCTCGGCGTGATGATCTCGGCCAGCCACAACGCCTATCAGGACAACGGCATCAAGCTGTTCGGCCCCGATGGCTACAAGCTGTCGGATGCCGATGAGGCCGAAATCGAGGCGATGATCGACAGCGACGTCGCACTGGCCGAACCCCAGGCCATCGGCCGGGCGCGGCGGATCGAGGATGCGCGCGGCCGCTATATCCATTTCGCCAAGGCGACATTCCCCGATGATTTGCGCCTCGACGGGCTGAAGGTCGTCGTCGATTGCGCGCATGGCGCGGCCTATGCCGTTGCGCCGCAGGCGCTGTGGGAATTGGGTGCCGAGGTCGATGCCATTGGCGTGACGCCCAATGGCTTCAACATCAACGACAAGATCGGATCGACGCATCCCAAGGCGCTGCAAATGCGCGTGCTCGAGGTTGGCGCCGATATCGGCATTGCGCTGGATGGCGACGCCGACCGGCTGATCGTCGTCGATGAAAAGGGCCAGATCGTCGATGGCGACCAGATCATGGCGCTGATCACCGGCCGCGCGCAGGATACCGGCACGCTGAAGGGCGGCGGGCTGGTCGCGACGGTGATGTCGAACCTCGGGCTCGAACGCTGGCTTTCGGGCCGCGGGCTCGGGCTGCACCGCGCCGGCGTCGGCGATCGCTATGTGCTCGAGGCGATGAAGGCGGGCGGGTACAACATCGGTGGCGAACAATCGGGGCATCTGATCCTCGCCGACCATTCGACGACCGGCGACGGTCTGGTGGCGGCGCTGCAGGTGCTGGCGGCACTGGTCGCCAGCGGGCGCCCGGCAAGCGAGGTGCTGCACATCTTCGACCCGGTGCCGCAGTTGCTGAAAAGCGTGCGCTTCACCGGCAAGCCGCTGGAGGACGACAAGGTCAAGGCACTGATCGCCAGCAGCGAGGCGCGGCTCAATGGCAACGGCCGGCTGCTGATCCGCAAATCGGGCACCGAGCCGTTGATCCGCGTGATGGCCGAAGGCGACGACAAGCAGATGGTCAAGGCCATCGTCGAGGAGATTTGCGCGGCCGTGGTGGCGGCGTGAGCGGTAGCGACCGGGCAGCCCGCCTCCTTGTCATCGCCGGTTCCGACAGCGGCGGCGGTGCCGGCATCCAGGCCGATATCAAGACGATCACCTGCCTTGGCGGCTATGCCATGACGGCGGTGACGGCGGTGACGGTGCAGAACACGCTCGGCGTTTCGGGCATCCACGCCGTTCCGGCCGCCATCGTTGCGGCGCAGATGCGTGCCTGCATCGATGATATCGGCGTCGATGCGGTGAAGATCGGCATGATCGGCGCGGCGGACACCGTGGCGGCGGTGGCTGAGGTGCTGGCCGGGCTGCGCGTGCCGATCGTGCTCGATCCGGTGATGATGGCCAAGGGTGGCGCCAGCCTGCTCGACGACGATGCCGCGCTGGCGCTGATCGAACGGTTGCTGCCGATGGCGAGCGTGGTGACTCCGAATACCCCCGAATTGGCGGCGCTGGCGGGCACCGAGGTCGAGGACGAGGCCGATGCGCTGCTGGCGGCGCAGGAACTGCTGCTGCAGGGGCCGGGCGCGGTGCTGGCCAAGGGCGGGCATTTGCCGGGCGACAGGCTCACCGACTGGCTGGTGACGCGCTGCGGGCATGTCGCGTTCACGAGCACGCGCGTGGCGACGCGGCATACCCACGGCACCGGCTGTACCCTCGCGTCGGCGCTCGCGTGCGGGCTGGGGCAGGGGCTGGCGCTGGAGGCGGCGGTGGTGCAGGCGCGGGCGTTCGTCGCGCAGGGCATCGCACGCGCGCCGGGCTTTGGTGGCGGGCATGGGCCGCTGGGGTTTTATCCGCTGCCGTGATTGCCGGGTTAGATTGGGAGGCGCGATTTGCCGGAACGATTGCGGGCGTCGACGAAGCCGGGCGGGGCCCCTGGGCGGGGCCTGTCGTGGCGGCGGCGGTCATTCTCGATCGGACGCGGTGCCCGGTTGGCCTCGATGACAGCAAGAAACTCGGGGAGCCCGAACGCCTGCGGCTGCATGGTGAGTTGCTCGGTTGCGCCGTCTTTGGTGTCGGCGAGGCGTCGGTGGCGGAGATCGACAGCCTCAACATCCATTGGGCGACGATGCTGGCAATGGATCGCGCCGTCGCGGCGCTGGGCCGTGCGGTCGACCATGTCCTTGTCGATGGCAATCGCCTGCCGCGATGGCGCCATGCCGCGACCGCCATCGTCGGCGGCGATGCCCGCTGCCGATCGATCGCCGCAGCTTCGATCATCGCCAAGGTGACGCGCGATCGGTTGATGCAGCAACTGGATGCCGAATGGCCGGGCTATGGCTGGGCCCGCAACAAGGGCTATGGCACCGCAATCCATGCCCGCGGGCTGGCCGAACTGGGGGTGACCCCGCACCATCGCCGCAGTTTCGCGCCGGTGCGGGCGCGGCTGGCAGCCAGTTGACCGGCGGTTGAGTCTTTTCGGCAACACGCCAGCACTGGTGGGTCGGGGCAGGGCAAGACTCAAGCCCTAGCGGATTTGAGTCGTTTCGGAGCGAATCGGGGCAAGCCCATGATTCAACGCCGATTCGTTATCATCGGCGTGATGGCTTGACGGCGATTCGGCGATGACTCATGGCGATTCTCGACAGTTTTTTTCGAGAAGGCCGGCCCCATGGAAATCGACCGCATCATCCTTGGTGACTGCATCGCCGCGATGAACGCCATGCCCGAAGGCTGCGCCGATCTCGTCTTTGCCGATCCACCCTATAATCTGCAGCTCGCGCACAATCTCCACCGCCCGGAAGGCGGCAAGGTCGCTGCGGTCGACGATGATTGGGACAAGTTCGTGTCCTATGCGACCTATGACCAGTTCACCGTCGCCTGGCTCAAGGCGGCGCGGCGCATCCTGAAGCCCGATGGCGCCATCTGGACGATCGGCAGCTATCACAACATCTTCCGCGTCGGCGCCGCGCTGCAGGATGCCGGCTACTGGATCCTCAACGACATTGTCTGGCGCAAGGCCAACCCGATGCCCAATTTCAAGGGCACACGCTTCACCAATGCCCATGAAACGCTGATCTGGGCGTCGAAATCCGAAAATTCCAAGTACAAGTTCAACTATCACGCCATGAAGGCGATGAACGACGAACTGCAGATGCGGTCCGACTGGCTGATCCCGATCTGCACCGGCGGCGAGCGGCTGAAGACCGATGGCGTCAAGGCGCACCCGACGCAAAAGCCCGAGGCGCTGCTCTATCGCGTGCTGCTCGCCTGCACCGAACCCGGCGACCTGGTTGTCGATCCGTTCTTCGGCACCGGCACCACGGGCGCGGTGGCGAAACTGCTCGGCCGGCATTTCATCGGCATCGAGCGCGAGGAAAAATATGTGAAGGTGGCGGAGGCGCGCATCGCCGGGCTGCTGCCGCTGTCGGGCGGCGATATGGCGGTTTCGCAGGGCAAGCGCGGCGAAACGCGGATTCCGTTCGGCAGCCTCGTCGAATCCGGCCTTGTCCGCCCCGGCACCCGGCTTATCGATCCGCATCGCCGCCACCATGCCGAAGTGCGCGCCGATGGCTCGCTCAGCATGGGTGCCAAAACGGGGTCGATCCACCAGCTCGGCGCCGCGGCGCAAGGCTTGCCGAGCTGCAATGGCTGGACCTTCTGGCATACCGAAGAAGCCGGCAAGCTCGTGCCATTGGACGCCAAGCGCGCCGTTTATCGCGCCAGCGTCGGTGCGGCCTGAAGACGCCTTGCGCGGGGTCTTTACAGCTTCCGTATTAAGAGGATAACACGCCCCAGGATTTCAATTCCGGGGAGTTTTCCATGTCTCGTTCCATTCTTCTGCGCGCGTCGGCGCTGGCGCTGCTTGCTGCCGCCATGCCGGCCACGTCGGCGGTCGCCGCCGGCACCGCTGTCACTTCGGGCAAGCCCGAGCTTGGCAGCTTCGGCATCGATGTTGCCGGCATGGACAAGAGCGTCACGCCCGGCAACGACTGGGTCCGCTATGTCAACGGCACCTATATCGAAAAGCTCGAGATTCCGGCCGACAAGTCGAACTATGGCATGTTCACCAAGCTGCGTGACCTGAGCCAGGAGCGCACCCGCGCCATCATCGAAGGCGCTGCCGAAGGCGCGAAGTCCGCCCCCAAGGGCAGCGAAGCGCAAAAGGTCGGCGACTGGTACGCCAGTTTCATGGATGAAGCCGCGATCGAAGCCAAGGGCGCCGCGCCGATCAAGCCGACGCTCGATGCCATCGCCGCGATCACCGACAAGGCCGGCATTGCCCGCTACATCGGCGAGGCAAGCCGCAACGGCATCGACACGCCGATCGGCGTCGGCGTCCAGCCCAACCTCAAGAACCCCGATGTCATGGCGGCCTATGTCGGCCAGGGCGGCATCGGCCTGCCCGACCGGGATTATTATCTCGACGACAAGAACCCGCGCTTCGCCGAGGTGCGCGCCAAATATGTGCCGTACATCGCCCAGATGCTGACGCTGGCCGGCATCGCCGACGCCCCGGCCAAGGCACAGGCGGTCTATGACCTCGAAAAGAAGATCGCCACGGCGCACTGGACGCAGGTCGAACAGCGCCAGGTCGAGAAGCTGTACAATCCTGTCGCCGCGACGGGTGTCGCCGCCGCCTACCCGGGCGTCGCCTGGGCGCCGCTGATTGACGCTGCCGGCCTGTCGGCGCAGCCCGAGCTGATCGTCGCCAACCCCAGTGCCATCACCGGTGCTGCCAAGCTGATCGACAGCGAGCCGCTGGAAACCTGGAAGGCCTATCTGCAGTTCCAGACGCTGCGCGCCGCCGCGCCGTATCTGCCCAAGGCCTTTGTCGATGCCAGCTTTGCCTTCAACGGCACGGTGCTCAACGGCCAGCCGCAGAACCAGCCGCGCTGGAAGCGCGCGGTCGACAACACTTCGGGGGCGCTCGGCGAAGCGGTCGGCAAGCTCTATGTCGCGCAATATTTCCCGCCGGCATCGAAGGCCAAGGCCGATGAACTCGTGAAGAACATCATCCTCGCCATGGACGATCGCCTGGCCAATCTCGCCTGGATGGACCCCAAGACCAAGGTGCAGGCGCGTGCCAAGCTGGCGGCATTCACGCCCAAGATCGGCTATCCCGACAAATGGCGCGATTACTCCGCGCTGGAGGTCGTGCGCGGCGATGCGCTGGGCAACGCCATGCGGTCATCGCGCTATGAATATCAGCGCCAGCTCGACAAGGTCGGCAAGCCGATCGATCGCAGCGAATGGGGCATGACGCCGATGACGGTGAATGCCTATGCCAACCCGCTATGGAACGAGATCGTGTTCCCGGCAGCGATCCTGCAGCCGCCGTTCTTCGATCCCAACGCCGACCCGGCGGTCAACTATGGCGGCATCGGCATGGTCATCGGCCATGAGATCAGTCACCATTTCGACGACCAGGGCCGCAAGTTCGACAAGGAAGGCAAGCTCGCCGACTGGTGGACGGCGGAGGACGTCAAGCGCTTCACTGCGCTTACCGACAAGGTCGTCAAGCAATATGCCGCCTATGAGCCGCTGAAGGGCACGCATGTGAACGGCGAGCTGACGCTGGGCGAAAACATGGCCGATCTCGCCGGCATCACCATCGCCTATGATGCCTATCACCGCTCGCTGGGCAAATCGAAGGGCAGCAGCATCGGCGGCTATACTGCCGACCAGCGCTTTTTCTTCGGCGCCACCCAGATCTGGCGGCAGAAGTATCGCGATGCGGCGCTGCTGCGCGGGCTGACCACCGATCCGCACACGCCGGGCCATTATCGCCCCTATGTCGTGCGCAACCTCGACAGCTGGTATGCGGCGTTCGATGCCAAGCCGGGTGAGGCCTATTACCTGGCACCGGCCGAGCGGGTGAAGGTCTGGTAACGCCCTATTACCGGCCGGTGGCGCTCGGCGACGGGCTGCCGCTGGCCGGC
>JBBQKM010000005.1:0-32024 GCA_038326915.1 Sphingomonadales bacterium | reverse complement strand
ATCGAGGCCAATCTCGCTGGCGCCGTGACGCTCGACAGCCTCGCCGAGGTCGCCGGGCTCAGCCGCTATCACCTGTGCCGGGCGTTCCGCGAGGCCACCGGCCTGCCGCCACACGCCTGGCTGACCCGCGCCCGGCTGTCGGCAGCGCGGCGCCTGCTGCGCACCAGCGACCTGCCGATCAGCGAGATCGCCCTTGCCTGCGGCTTCGCCAGCCCCAACCAGTTCGCCACCGCGTTTCGCAAGGGGCTCGGCATGACCCCGACGGCCTATCGCCGCAGTGCGTAGAGCGGGCTGAAGAGCCTCCGGCGGCTGGGGCCGCAGGCCCCAGACCCCGTTTGTTGAACATCGCCCCGAAGGGCAATTGTCATCACGCCCTTAAAAAAACGCCCGCCCCGACAGGGGTCGGGACGGGCAAGGTGGCCATGATGGCGGCCGCGCGGGGGATTGCGCAGCCGCCAGAGCGGCAATCGATCAGCGCGGCGCCGCCATCGCGTCGCTGGCCATGGCATCGGCGGGCTGCTTCGCCGGCTTGGCGGCGGGCTTGCCGGCGGCCATCGCATCGGGTTTGGCGGCCATGGCGTCGGTCTTCATCGCATCGGTGCCCATGGCATCGTGCTTCATGCTGTCGGTCGCCATCGCATCGACGGCCTTGCTCTTCTTCGGCGCGGCGAGCGCCGGGCTGGCGAGCAGTGCGACAGCGGTGAACGCGGCGGTCAGGATTTTCAGGTTGGTCATGTCGGTTTCCTTGTGGTGCCGCCGTGGGGGTGCCATCCCCCGGCCGACGGCGGGCCGGGGTGTGGAAGCTCGGGATTTTGAAGGGCTGGTGCTAGCCGCGGGCGGCGGCGACGATCGGTCCGCCGGGGCCGGCCTGGACGAATGTTGCCACCGCCAAGCCCGGGATTTGAGCAGCAGGCACCGCAAAGCTGGCCGTGCCGCCCGTCCAGCGGCCGATTTTCACCAGCTCGCGGACGATATTGCGGTGCGGCAGCGTGCGGCCGCCGTTCTCGCCGGCCTTGATGGCGACTTCGACGCTGCGCGGATCATAGCGCACCAGCCAGATATCGGCGGGTTTGGCGGTGCTACCGCTGACCGCAACCTTGCCGTCGGTAATGCTTATCGCCGGGCCGGCGGCGCCGCGATCATTGCCGGCGATCAGCGCCTGCAGCGGCGCCAGTTTCGATCCGACGACGGTGGCGCGGCCGTTGACGACGACCTGCGGCGTCCAGACCTGGGCGTTGCCGAAAGCGCGGGCATAGGCCCATTGCCGGTCGGTATATTGCGGCTTGGCGAAAACATCCTTCCAGCCGAGGCCGTCCCAATAGGTGACCGCGAACGACAGCGCGAGGATATCGGGCCGTGCCGCCAGCGCGTTGACGTTGGCATTGGCCGGCGGGCACGACGAACAGCCCTGCGACTGGAACAACTCGACGACGGTCGGGTGTTGGGGATCGGCGGCCTGGGCGGCGGTGGCCAACAGGGCGGCGGCGATGGCGGCGGTCAGGCGGGTGGCTTGCATGGTGTGGGTGCCTCTCGTGGCGGTGATGCCAGAGAGTTCGGGGGATTCTGGCGCGGGGTTACGGGGCGGGGCTTTAGCGGCGCAAGAAAGCGGAAGTGGGGGTGGGGAAGCGAAGGACATGGGCAAAGCCCATGCTGGCGTCGGACGGGTTCGGTCGAGGTGCCCGACCGCCCCGCGTACGCTTCGCGCCCGCTGCGCTCCGGGGCGTTAGGCCCACCCCTCCAGCACCCGGTCGGGCGGGCGGTGCCCATCCACCCAAACGCGGATATTGGCGATGACCTTTTCCCCCATCGCCTGGCGGCCCTCGAACGTCGCGCTGCCCATGTGCGGGATCAGCACGACGCCGGGCAGGTCTATCAGCCGCGCATCGATGGCGGGTTCATTTTCGAACACATCGAGGCCGGCGCCGGCGATACGTCCGGCGGCGAGCGCTTCGCACAGCGCATTTTCATCGACGATCTCGCCGCGCGCCGCGTTGATGATATAGGCCTGCCGCTGCATCAGCGCGAATTGCTTGGCCCCGATCAGATGGTGAGTTTCGGGCGTGTGCGGGCAGTTGATGGTGATGATGTCGACGCGCGCCAGCATGGCGTCGAGATTGTCCCACCACGTCGCCTCCAGTTCATGCTCGACTTCCAGCGGCAGGCGGTGGCGGTTGTGGTAATGGACGGTCAGGCCGAACCCGCGCGCCCGTGTCGCCACCGCGCGGCCGATGCGCCCCATGCCGATGATGCCCAGCCGCTTGCCGGTGATGCGATGGCCGAGCATGCCGGTCGGCGACCAGCCGCGCCATTCGCCGGCGCGCACCAGTTTCTCGCCTTCCGCCAGCCGGCGCGGCACGCTGAGGATCAGCGCCATCACCATGTCGGCGGTATCGTCGGTCAGCACGCCCGGCGTGTTGGTGACGACGACATTGGCAGCGCGCGCTGCCGCCAGGTCGATATGATCGACGCCGACGCCGAAATTGGCGAGCAGTTTCAGCCGGCCGCCCGCGCCGCCGGCGGCCATCACCGCGGCATCGATCCTGTCGGTCACCGTCGGCACCAGCACGTCGCACCGCCCCGCCGCATCGGCAAGCTGCGCCTGCGTCATCGCCTCGTCGCCAAGGTTGAGCTCGACATCGAACAATTCGGCCATCCGCGTTTCAACCGCCTGCGGCAGCCGCCGCGTCACGATCACCTTGGGCCGGGGGCGGACATTGGATGCAGGAGCCATGCGCAAAGGGTTGCCCCGCGCCGCCGGGTGCGTCAAGACATGGCGGTGCGCCACCCTGTTTCGATCCTTCTGTCCGGCCTGTTGCTGATCGCCGCCATTCCCGCCGCCGCGGTGGAAGAGCGCGCCGATGGCACCACCAACCTGCCGGTGCCGCGCTTTGTCTCGCTGAAATCGAACAGCGCGATGCTGCGCACCGGCCCCGATGACCGCCGCTTCCCGATTGCCTGGGAATACAAGCGCCGTGGCCTGCCGGTGGAGATCATCCGCGAATATGGCATCTGGCGGCAGGTGCGCGATCCCGACGGCACGATCGGCTGGATGAACAAGTCGCTGCTCACCGGCGAACGCACCGGCTATGTCACCGGCAGCATCCGCACCCTGTACACGTCACCCGATCTCCAGGCGCGCGTCGCCTGGCGGGTGGAGCCGGGCACGGTGATGACGATCACGTTGTGCGAGAATGTCTGGTGCCGGGTCTCGAACGCCGGCCGCTCGGGCTATATCCTCCGGAACCAGCTTTGGGGCACCTACCCGAACGAAGCGATCGGCGGCTAGGCCGCTACTTCGATTCCTTGCGGATCTTGATGATCCGGCCGTCGGGTGCCTTCAGCAACGCGGCACCGGTCGCATCATAACTGACTGTTGTCACCGCCTCCATCGTCTTGAGGAACTTCTGTTCAAGCGCCATCAGCGCCGGCGCGCAGGCCATCATCGTGCCCGCCAGCGGGCCGAACTTCACGGTGCTGCCATTCTGCGACCATGATCCCCGGAACCGGTTGCACCCCGACTTGCCATAAACCGCGCTGGTGCCCTGGTCGCCGGGATCGAAGGTCAGGTCGACGCGGGCATTGTCGATGATGCCACCGCCGTTCAGATCCTCGACCAGCCAGGGGCCGCCCTCGAGGCTGCCCTGCACGACGGGTTCGACGCCCTTCACCAATGCCACCTCCTTTGCGCAACCAGCCAGTAGGGCAAGCGCTGTGATGCCGATGATCGCCGTTCGCATTGTCGTTCCCCCATCAAGGTTTTGTGCAAAGAACGTCCGCCAGATAATAGAGCCCGCGCTCGCTTTGCAGGATGAAATGTTCGGCGGCGCGATAGCCGGCACGGCGGCACAGGTCCTCGGCAGTTTTCTTCGCGCAGGCCATGCCCGGTGCGCCATCGGGGCAGGCGAGCGTGCGTTCGCTGCCATAGGTCGGCGCCGCAAAGAAGCGCGACAGGTTGCCGGCTAGCGAAGGCCCGCCGGGCGTCGTGCCGGGCGGTGGCAGCGCGGCGCCGGCCCCCGGTTGCAAGGCGCGCAACGAGCGGATGTTGAAACTGATGCCGAGCGCGGCCTCGACCGGATAATCCTTGTCGAGCTCGACGCAGCGGCCCTTGAAGCGCGGTTCCGAACAGACCAGCCAGCGGCCGCTGGCCTTGATGCTCGCCGGTGCGAAGCCGGGTCGGATGTCGCCCTCGTCGGCCGCAAAGCTGACAGACTTGCCGCGATAGAAATGTTCAGCAAACAGCATCAGCGTCGCATCCTGCGGCGCGGCTGCCGCCAGCAACAAGGCAGCGAGCATCATGAAGCCGTCGCCACCGCCGGACGGCCGATATCGGCGACGAGGTCTATCAGCGGCTGCTGGCTGACGCGGACATCGCCCGATTGCGGCCGATCGAGATCGAGGATCAGCGTGATCGTCATGGCGAGCAGAACAAAGAGTACCAGCGTCGCGATGCGATGGTGCGAACCATAGGCGCCGAGCACATAGCCGAGCAGGAATGCCGACACCCAGGCATAGATGACCAGCAGGTCCATCACCTTGGCCGGCACCCTCGCGTCGATGGCGGCAGCGCGGGTGGTCGCCGTGTCGAGCACGGCGTTGACCGCGGCGACCAGCGCCGCCGCCTGGGCGGTGCCGCGATCGGGTGCGATGGCGGCAGCAGTCAGCGTCCAGATCTGGTCGCGCAGCACCGCGCCGCGCGCCATGCGGGCGTTGAACCCGCTGGGATCGTTGCTGTTGGCGTCGGTCGATACCCTGGTGCCGGCATATTCGGCCAGTTTTGCCTGTAACGCCCGGCCTGCCGGCGCCGCCACCAATCCGGCACGCAGCCAGGCGGTGCCGATGTCATTGGCCTCCTGCACGACAATCTGACGCCTGGTGTCATAACGTCCCAGCGCCATCGAGAAGGTAAAGCCGAGCAGCAGCGCCAGCAGCAGCAGCGCCGTCGCCAGCACCTGCGCCTCGTCGCTCGCATCCCCATCGCCCGATGTGCGGCCAAAGCGGCGATGCGCCACAAAGCCAAGTTCCGACGCGACGAAGAACGCCGCGACCAGCACGATGCCGACGACCGCCAATGGCACGCTGTCAGGCAGGGCTGGCAGCATCAAGGCTGGCGGGCCCGCAGTTCGTCGCGGATCTCGGCGAGCAGCGCCTCCGATGGTGTCGGGCCGGCGGGTGCAGCGGCTTCGGGCTTCTTCATCTTGTTGGCGGTGCGGACGATCTGGAAGATGACGAAGGCGATGATCAGGAAGTTCAGCACCGCGGTGAGGAACTTGCCATAGCCGAACATCGCCACGCCGGCCTTCTTCAACGCCGCATAGTCGGTCGGCGATCCGGCATAGTCGGCGGGGATTTCACCCAACCGCACGAAATGGCTGGAAAAATCGACACCGCCGGTCGCGGCGCCGATCAGCGGCATGATCAGATCATCGGTCAACGACGTGACGATGGTGCCGAACGCCGCGCCGATGATGACCGCGACCGCGAGATCGAGGACATTGCCGCGGGCGATGAATGTCTTGAACTCTTCGAACATGATGTTGCCTACCCCTATTGCAATTGCACGTAGCGTATTATGTATGCGCCTGTTCCGGATGTGGTTGTGCCACGCCCGGCGCCGAACCGGAACGGGAATTTTTCCGGGCTGCGCTGCCTGCTGAAACAAGAAGGGTCAGGTCATCATGGGACGTATCGCCACTCGCGCCACCCGCATCGCGCTGCTCGCCGGCCTCGCCGTCGGGCTGTCGGCCTGCGGCGTCAACTCGATCCCCACCAAGGAAGAGGCCGTGAAGGCCAAATGGGGCGATGTCGAGAACCAGTACCAGCGCCGCGCCGACCTGATCCCCAATCTGGTCGCCACCGTGAAGGGCTTTGCCGCGCAGGAAAAGGATGTGCTCGAAAGCGTCACCAAGGCGCGCGCCAGCGCCAGCCAGGTCACCGTCGACCCGTCGAAGCTGAGCGATCCGGCGCAGATCGCCGCGTTCGAACAGGCGCAGGGGCAGGTCGGCAGCGCGCTCGGCCGGCTGCTCGTGACGGTCGAGAAATATCCCGAGCTGAAATCGAACGAGAATTTCCTGCAACTGCAGTCGCAGCTCGAAGGCACCGAAAACCGCATCACCGTGGCGCGCCGCGACTATAATGCCGCTGTGCAGGACTATAACACTGAAATCCGCACCTTCCCGTCGATGGTCGCGGCCAAGGTGATTTACGGTTCCAAACCGATCGCGCCGTTCAAGGCGACGACCGTCAACGCCAACACGGCGCCGACCGTCGCCTTCTGATACTGCGGGCCGGCGCTGTGGCGTCGGTCCGCCCGTTTCCATAAAGGGACGTTTATCCAATGGTTTCCGGGCGATTCGACCGGACCGCTGATCGGCCCGACAGCGTGCTGCTGCAGCGGGCAGCATTGCTGTTCGCCGTGCTGTTTGCGATGCTGGCGCTGCCGGCGCTGGCGGCGCCGAGCTTTCCCAAGCTGACTGGCCGCGTCACCGATGCCGCCGGCATCCTGCCTGCCGACACCGTTGCGGCGCTCGATGCGAAGCTCGCCAGCCTTGAAACCGCCACGACGACCCAGCTGGTGGTGGCAACGGTGCCCGATCTGCAGGGCCTCGAGATCGACGAATATGGCTATCAGCTCGGCCGCGCCTGGGGCATCGGGCAAAAGGGCACCAACAACGGCGTGCTGCTGATCGTGGCGCCCAATGAGCGCAAGGTGCGGGTCGAGGTCGGCTATGGCCTTGAAGGCACGCTGACCGACGCGCTGACGTCGCAGATCATCCGGCGCAGCATCATTCCCTTTTTCAAGGCCGGCGACATGGCCGGCGGTGTCACGGCGGGTACCGAAGCCCTGCTGCAGCTGCTGGCGCTGCCCGCCGACCAGCAGGCGCAGGCGGCGGCGCAGGCGGCCGCGGCGCGCCCGGCCGAACGCAGTGGCGGGAACGGGCTTGGCACCATCGTCTGGCTGCTGATCATCGTCATCTGGCTGGTCGTGTCGGTGGCGCGGCGCCGTCGCGGGCTGTCGTCGGGGCCGGTCATCCTGTGGGGTCCGGGCATGGGTGGCTGGGGCGGCGGCGGCGGCGGTGGTGGCAGCTGGGGTGGCGGCGGCGGCGGTTTCGGCGGTGGCGGCGGCAGCTTTGGCGGCGGCGGCTCGTCGGGGGGCTGGTAGATGCTGTTCAACGATAGCGACCGCGCCCGCATCGGCGAGGCGATTGCCGCCGCGGAAAGCCGCACCGCCGGCGAGATCGTGGTGATCGTGTCGAGCGAGCCGCACCGCTATCCGGCGACGGCGCTGTCGCTGGCGGCTTTGCTGGCGCTGGCGCTGCCGTTGCTGGCGCTGTTCGCTGGCTGGTCACCCGCGACCCTGTTCGCCGACTGGGACGAGGCGGCACGCGCCAGCAACGCCCGCCATGCGATCGAGGTCGTCGTTGCGCTGCAGGCGCTGGTGTTCGTCGCAGTGCTGGCGCTGGTGCATTACACCGGGCTTGGTCGCCTGCTGACGCCATCCGGCCTGCGCCGCGATCGCGTGCATCGCGCCGCGCTGACCCAGTTCAAGGCGCGCGGGCTCGAACAGACCATCGGCCGCACCGGCGTGCTGATCTATATCGACGAACCCGAACATCTCGCCGAGGTCGTCGCCGACACCGCGATCTTTGCCAGGGTGCCGGCCGATCACTGGGGCGCGACGATCACCGCGCTGACCGATGGCATCAAGGCCGGGCGCGCTGGCGATGGCGTCGTCGCGGCGGTCGGGCTGGCCGGCGGCGTGCTCGCCGAACATTTTCCGCCGCTGCCCGATGACATAAACGAACTGTCCGATCACCTGATCGAACTATAGGCTGTACAGTTGGCCGCGCCGTGCGGTGAACACGAATGCCGGCGGCCAGTTGCGCGGTTCGAACGCCACCGCGACATCGCCGAACGACCGCCGCAATTCGCGCAGCCAGCGCGTCGAATACTGATAGCCGACCAGGGCGGCGCCGGGCGCCAGCACCCGCGCCGTCGCCGCGAGGATGCGCAGCCGCACGCGCGGCGGCATGATCGAGAATGGCAGGCTGGAGACGGCGGCATCGCAATGGTCCAGACCGTGCTGCGCCAGCACCGCGGCGACGGTTTCCGCCGATGCCGCGACCACTGTCAGGCGCGGATCGGGAACCGTCCGACGCAGGAAATCGACGAAATCGCTGTTGATCTCAAAAGCGAAAAGCCGGGCATCGGGGGCCATGTGGCCAAGAATCGCGCGTGTCACCACGCCGGTGCCGGGACCGTATTCGACAACGATCCGCGCCGCCGGCCAATCGACGCCAGACAGCAGCCGCTGGGTCAGTCGCCGTGAGCTCGGAATCATCGATCCGATACCGCGCGGATTGGCGAGGAAATGCCGGGCAAACAACAGGCGGGCGCGGGCGCGGCCCACGCTTGCTGTCACCAGGAGGCCTGCAACGCCGCGATCACGCGGCGGCGCTGGGGCGCGCGGCGGCGCGCTTGTGCCAGTCGGCGATCCATGTCGCATCGGCCGGGGCCGGCTGGCCGACGCTGGCGCCGAATTCGACAAAGGCCAGCAACAGCATGTCGGCAAGGGTGTAGCGGTCGCCGCACACCCAGGTGCGGCCCTGCAGCTGCTTGTCGAGCCACAGCAGCTTTTCCTGCGCAATGGCCTTCAGCTCGGCAGCGGCGCCGGTGCTGAGCAGGGTCATGCGGCTGGCGAACAGGCCACGGCCTTCGACGGCACGGAACGCCGTGGTCATCGGCTCGACGATGGCGAGATCGATACGGCGCGTCCACATGCGGGTTTCGGCGCGTTCTTCGGGCGTGCTGCCGATGACCGGATGCGCCGGCTGGATGTCTTCCAGATACTCAGCGATCGCGGTGATTTCGGCGATGCAGCTGCCATTGTCGAGCTCGAGCCCGGGCAGGCCGCCGGTCGGGACCTTGGCAAGATACCCGGCCTCGCGGTTTTCACCGGCCATCAGATCGACTTTCACAGTATCGATGGTCATGCCCTTTTCGGCGATGGCCATGCGCACCACGCGCGGATTGGGACCGATCGAATCGTGCAGCTTCATGGCGTGTCTCCCCGGCGGCCCGATGCTGGGACTCGCCGGGGTTTCATGGGCAGCGCGGGCGGCGGCGTCAACCGTGCCGCCACCAGCTCACAAGCATTTAACGTGACAGGTAGCGTTTGCGATTGTTGTTGTCATAGCGATAGGGGCGGCCATTGGGCTCGTAATAGGTGCGATAGCCGTTGCGGTCCTCATAGCGATTGCGGTCGTTGGTCACCGCGCCGATGATCGCACCGGCGGCGGCGCCGATCGCGGCGCCGGCGAGCACGTCGCCGCCAGTCAATGCGCCGACGGCAGCGCCGCCCGCGGCACCGATGCCGGCGCCTTTCAGTTCGCGCGAGGCGCGCTGGTTGCCATATTGGTCGGTGGTGCAGCCCGCGAGCGTGGCGAGAGTGGCCAGCGCGAGCAGGCCGTTGCGAATGGGGTTCATGGTGGTGCCCTTTGGTTGTTCAGCACCACCTCAACCAGCGAACCCGCCGTGCGGTTCCGCCAAATGCTAGCGCGCCAGCGCCTCGGCATTGCGCGCCTGCGCGGCAGCATCGATCGGCCAGCCGCGCACGACCAGCGCTGCCGCCACCGCGAGCACCGCCGGTGGAAACACAAACAGTGCCACCAAGCCGTCGATGGCGGCCGGCGTATTGGCCTCGCCCAGTTTCGGCACGAACCCGATCAGGCCGAGGATCGCATAGCTGGCGCCGACCGGGATGGCATAGCCGAGCTTTTGCACCGCCACGAGCGCCGCATAGAACAGCGCCGTGCGATCCTGGCCCGTGCGCACCGTTTCCGCTTCCGACAGATCGGCAAGCATGGCGCGCATCAGGAACGCCGGCGCCACGGCGGGCAGGCCGGCCAGTGCCATGCCCAGCGCCGCCAGTGGGAAATTGTCGCGCGGGACGAGCATCGTCGCCGTCTGCAACACGGCATAGATCAGCAGCGCCCAGGTGACAGCGCGATGCTTGGAATGGCGGCGGGCGATGCGCACCCAGACCGGCGCCGCCACCAGCCCGGCGGCGAAATAGAACAGCAGCAGCGTGCTCGCCTGTGCCGGCGGATAGCCGCGCGCCGCCTCGAAAAAGAACAGCAGCAGCGCGCCCGAAAGCCCAGGTGCCAGGCTCGACAGCAGGTCGGCAAGCAACAGCCGGCGTAGCAGCGGCAGCCGCATCACGCCGAAAATGTCCCAAAGACGATGGTGGCCGCTTCTGACGATGCGATCGGGCTCGGGCACGCTGATGAGGTTCCACGCCACCGCCAGCGGCAGCGCGACGATGATCGTCCAGCCCATCGCATGGACCCCGACCGCCGCATCCTTGCTCGACGCCAGCCATTGCGCCGCCGGCGGCACCGCGAGAATCAGGAACAGGCCGGAGAGATTGGTCATCTGCCAGGCGCCGAAGATTCGCGAGCGTTCGTGGTAATTGTCCGACAGCACCGCGCCCCAGGCGGTATGCGAGACCAGCGCCGCCGAATAGCCGAGATACATCAGCAGCAGCCCCGCGAGCGCGCGTGGCGGCCCGATGCCCGGCGCTGCCATGAACACGGCGAACACCCCCGCCATCATCAGCGCCGCGCCGGCAGCGAGCCACGGCCGGAAGCGGCCGAAGCGGCCGTGGGTGCGATCGACGAGATGGCCGACGATCGGGTCCATCGGCACATCGATGACCCGGACGAGGAAGAACAGCAGGCCGACAGTGGCAATGTCGAGACCCAGCGTGCCGGCATAGTAGGGCGGCAGATAGACCACCACCGGCAGGCCGACGGCCGCGATAGGCAGGCATGGCGCGACAAAGGCCGCAAGCGCGCCGTTCCTGACTCTCACAGATCCTCCCCGATAGCGCCGTTTCCGGCGGTGTTGGGAGCGGCACTCTGCGGCACCGCTTCCGCGCCCTGTTCTGGCGGCTCTGCCGGGTCTGTGCAAGCAGGGTTTCCCCCGTCGGGCATCCCCGGCTAAGGCTGTGGCGACATCAGTTCTTGCCTTTGGGGGTCACCGTGAAACTGCACCTTGCCGCTGTTGCGCTGCTCGCCGGCGCCTTGCCTGCCGCTGCCGAAACCATCGCCATCCGCGCTGGCCGTGTCATCACCGATGCCGCCCAGCCGGCGCGCGGGGCATCGACCATCATTGTGACCGATGGTCGCATCACCGCGATCAACGACGCCGCGGCGCCGATCCCGGCGGGCGCATCGGTCATCGACCAGTCGTCGCGCACGCTGCTGCCGGGCCTGATCGATGCGCATGTCCATCTCGGCGGTGGCCCCGACAAGCCGTTCTGGAACGAAGCGATCGAGACCAACGAACACACCGTCGCCACCGGCCTCGCCAACGCCCGCACGACATTGAAGGCCGGCTTCACCACGGTGCGCGACCTGGGCTCGGCGCCGCTCGCCGGCTTTGCGGTGCGCGATGCCATCAACGAAGGGCTGTTCCCTGGGCCGCGCATCGTCGAGGCCGGGACCGCGATCTCGATCATCGGCGGCCACGGCGATGTTTCGGGCTATCGGCCCGAGGTCAATGCGGCGCTTTCGGGCAACAACACCTGCACCGGCGCCGACCAGTGCGCGGCGCGGGTGCGCGAATTCTCGCGCGGCGGCTCCGATGTCATCAAGATCACCGCGACTGGCGGCGTGCTCAGCCAGCAGGGCCGTGGGTTGGGCCAGCATTTCAGCGATGCCGAGATGGCATCGATCGTCACCACCGCGCACACTTTGGGGCTGAAGGTTGCCGCCCATGCCCATGGCGCGCGCGGCATCGAGGCGGCGTCGCGCGCCGGGGTCGATTCGATCGAGCACGGCACCTTTGCCGATGATGCGGCGATCAAGGTGATGGTGGCGAACAAGACCTGGTATGTGCCGACGCTGATGGCACTGGTCGGCATCGAGGATCGGCTGGGCAAGAGCATCTACACGCCGACTGTCGAAAAGAAGGTGCGCGAGACGCTGGCCATCCGCGGCCAGGCGCTGGCGGCGGCGGTCAAGGCCGGCGTGCGCATCGCCTATGGCACCGACAGCGCCGTCTATGAGCATGGCCGCAATGGCGAGGAAGCCGGCCAGATGGTCAAATACGGCGGGATGAGCCCACGCGCCGTGCTGGTGTCGGCGACCAGCGCCGCCGCCGAACTGCTGGGGCTGTCGAACGAAACCGGCACGCTGACGGTGGGAAAGGCCGCCGACATCATCGCCGTCGATGGCGATCCTCTGGCCGATGCGGGGCAGCTGGCGCGGGTCAAATGGGTGATGGCGCGCGGCAAGGTCGTCGACTGATTGCGCGCTGCCGCCAGCGTATTATAGACACCGCACACAAATCCGGAGTTGGCCATGCGTATCCGTTCGCTTCTGCTTGCCGCCTGCCTGTTGTCCCCGCTGCCCGCGCTGCCGGCGTCTGCGCAATCCCCGCCCGCCGCCAGCACCGTCACGCCGGCCGGGCAGCTGCGCGCGCTGTTCAACGCCAGCGACGAGGCCCAGCTGGCCCGCAACCCGATCTTCGGGCTCTTTCGCGGCGACATGCGCCGTGCCGACCAGTTCGGCGATTATATCTCCGACGCCTATCTCGCCGCCGAGAAAAAGGCGGTCGAGGACGACCTGAAGGCGCTTGCCGCCGTCGATCGCAATGCCCTCAATGCCAACGACCAGGTCAGCTACGATGTCTTCAAATGGCAGCGCAGCAACGATTTGCGGGCCTTCGAACCGGCAATTCTCGCCGCCACCATCGGCCGCCCGATCGATCATTTCACCGGTTTCCACACCTTTTTCCCCGAACTCCAGTCGGGCGAAGGCGCCGCGCCTTACAAGACCGTCAAGGATTACGACGACGGGCTGAAGCGGATGGACGGCTTCGTCACCTATCTCGATGCTGCCGTCGGCCGCTTCCGTCAGGGCATGCATGGGGGGGTCGTCCAGCCGAAGCTCGTTGTCCAGAACGTCATCGATCAGCTCGACAACCTGCTGGCACCCAAGCTCGACGACGCGGTGATGATGAAACCGGTAGCCAAGTTTCCCGCCGCCGTGCCGGCCGCCGACCAGGCGCGACTGAAAACCGCCTATGCTGCGGCCGTCGGGGGCAAGGTCAACCCGGCGCTGGCCCGGCTGCGCGACTTCCTCAAGACCGAATATCTGCCGGCGGCGCGGGCATCCGTGGGCCTGTCGGCGATGCCGGGCGGCGACAATCTGTACAAATATCTGATTGCTTCGACGACGACGACCGGCATGACCGCCGACGAAATCCACAACATCGGCCTGTCCGAAGTCGCGCGCATCACCAAGGGCATGGAGGCGGTCAAGGCGCAGGTCGGCTTCAAGGGCAGCAACAAGGAATTCTTCGAATTCATCCGCACCGACCCGCAGTTCAAGCCCAGCTCGAAGCAGGACCTTACCGATCGCTATTATGCCGTCGGCAAGCGCGTCGACGCGGTGGTCGGCAATTTGTTCTCAACGCTGCCCAAGGCGCCGCTCGAAATCCGCCCGGTGCCGGCGTTCAAGGAAAAGACCGATGCCGGCGGCAGCTACCAGCAGGGCACCCCCGATGGCTCGCGCCCCGGAGTATTCTATTTCAACACCTATGACCTGCCGTCGCGGACGACACCGGGCATAGAAACGCTGTATCTCCATGAAGGTGTCCCGGGACACCATTTCCAGATCAGCCTGGCGCAGGAGAATGAAAGCCTGCCGCCGTTCCAGCGTTTCGGTGGCAACACCGCCTTTGTCGAAGGCTGGGCGCTTTATGCCGAAAGCCTGGGCCCTGAACTCGGCATGTTCAAGGATCCCTACCAGCTGCAGGGCCGTTATGACGACGAGATGCTGCGAGCGATGCGGCTGGTTGTCGATACCGGTCTGCATTCAAAGGGTTGGACCCGCGACCAGTCGATCCAGTATATGCTCGACCACAGCGCCATGGGCAAATCCGATGCCACCGCCGAGGTCGAGCGCTATATCGCCATGCCGAGCCAGGCGCTCGCCTACAAGATCGGCCAGCTGACGATCAGCCGGCTGCGCGCCAAGGCCGAGGCGGCGTTGGGGCCCAAGTTCGACATCAAGGATTTCCATGCTCAGGTGTTGATGACCGGCGCGCTGCCGATGGCGGTGCTGGAGAAGAAGATCGATGATTGGAGCGCGGCGAAGGGCGGCCGCAAGTAGCGCAGCTACGCGCGGACTCGCCCGAGACCGGCCGGCGGGGCGGTCGGCCTCGCCGGCCGAACCCGTCCGCCCCCGGCCTTCGCCGGGCCAGGCTATGCCCGGGCTTTGCCCGTGCACCGCCGCCTAGACTATCCCAGATTCCCGAACGCCTGCAGCCGCCGCGCCAGCACCTGCGACGCCCCGGCATCGCCAGCCTTCAGCGATGCCAGCAACTGCACGCCCTGGCCGCGCACCAGCGCTTCATAGCCGTCGCGCGCCGGCAACTGCCCGACGCCCTGCAGGGCAGCGGTGGCGCGGCGGGCGTTGTTCTTGTCGAGATCCATCAGGGTCAGCGCATAGAATACCCGGTGCACCGGCTGGGTCGGGTCGAGCTTGAAGGCCTGGGCAAAGCCCTTGTCGAACTCCGCCGTCTTGGCGCCCATCACCGTGCCGGCCATGAAGCCACCCAGTGTTGCCACGGCGCCGCCGTGCCAGCCGGCGACCGCCGCCCAGGCCAGCGCCATGCCGGGGTGCGCGGCCTTCACCGCCTCGAACCGTTTGCGCGCGTCCTTGCCAAGGCCGGGGGAACGCGTCAGCTTGGCGCGATACCCGATGGCGACGGCCTTCTGGATCTGCGCGTCGGGGTTGTTCGGCGCCTTGGCCAGCGCCGCGTCGAAATCCCGTTCGGCGGCAGCGACCAATTCGAGCGCCCTGGCCTTGTCACGGGTATCATAGGCGGCGATGGCGAGCTGGGCGCGGCCGGCGAGAATCAGGCTCGCCGGTGTCGCCTCGGCGCGGCCCTGGGCAACCGCGGTCGGCCATTTGGCGTCGTGGAAGGCGGCGGCGGCATCGGCAAAGGCCGGCACCGCGGTGGCGAGCAGCAGGGCAGCGATCAAGACCTTCATGCAGCAACCTTTCCAAGCGCGCCGGCGATCAAGGCACGGGTTTCATCGAGGCCATAGAGGGCGATGAACGAACCCATACGCGGCCCCTGTGAACTTCCGATGAGCGTCTCGTACAGCGCCTTGAACCAGTCGCGCAGATTGTCGAAGCCTGCCGCCTTGCCGGCTTCATAGACCTCGAACTGATAGGTCTCGGCATCGGCGCCGGAGCCGACAGCGGCAAGCCGCGTGTCGAGATCGGCGAGCGCTGCCGCTTCCTGCGCCGTCGGGCTGCGGCGCTGCAGGCCCGGCACGACGAAATCCCGGGCATAGCGCGCCGCGTGATGGACGAGCCGGTCGAGCGCCGGATGGCTTGCCGGGCTGGTGCCGGGTGCCTGGCGCGCGACATAGGCCCAGAGCCTGGCCGGGTCGTCGGTCGCAGCCACCGAAGCAAGGTTGAGCAACAGCGAAAAGCTGATCGGCAGGTCGATCGCCGGCGGCGTGCCTTCGTGGATATGATGGACCGGGTTGCCGAGCTGCTGCTCGATCGGCTGGCCCGGATATTTGCCAAGGAAGTCGCCATATTCATCGATGGCGCGCGGGATGACATCGAAGTGCAGGCGCTTGGCCTTGCGCGGGCTCTGGAACATGTAGAGCGCCAGCGATTCGGGCGGGCCATAGTCGAGCCATTCCTCGATCGTCAGGCCATTGCCCTTTGACTTGGAAATCTTCTGCCCTTCGGCATCGAGGAACAGTTCGTAATTGAACCCCGCCGGCGGTTCGGCGCCCAGCACGCGAGTGATGCGCCCCGACAGCAGCACCGAATCGATGAGATCCTTGCCCGCCATCTCGTAGTCGACGCCGAGCGCGACCCAGCGCATCGCCCAATCGACCTTCCACTGCAGCTTGCACGCGCCGCCAGTCACCGGGACAGTAACCGTCTCATTTGTCCCAGGGCGAATATAGCTGACCGTGCCGGCGGCGACGTCGTGCGCGACAATCGGTACCTGCAGCACGATGCCGCTGACCGGGTCAATCGGCAGGAACGGCGAATAGGTGGCGCGGCGTTCGGGGCCGAGCGTCGGCAGGATGACGTTGATGACCGCGTCGTACTGGCCAAGGATCTTCAACAGCGTCGCGTCGAACATACCCGAGCGGTAGCATTCGGTCGACGACAGGAATTCATATTCAAAACCGAACCCATCGAGAAACGCCTGCAACCGGGCATTGTTGTGCGCGCCGAAGCTCGGATGCGTGCCGAACGGATCGGGCACCTGGGTCAACGGCTTGCCGAGGTTGGCGTGCAGCAGGTCCGGGTTTGGGATGCCGTCGGGCACCTTGCGCAGCCCGTCCATGTCATCGGAAAAGGCGATCAGCCGCGTCTTGACGCCGGGCGCCATCGCCTCGAACGCGCGCCGCACCATGGTGGTGCGCACGACCTCGCCGAAAGTGCCGATGTGCGGCAGCCCCGACGGGCCATAGCCGGTTTCGAAGATGACGCCGGTATCGGGAAAGCCGTTCGGATAGCGCGCCAGCAGCTTGCGCGCTTCCTCGTACGGCCAAGCCTTGTTTTCCAGTGCCGCGGCACGAAGTTCGGTGGCGTTGCTCATCTGTTCCGTCTAGTCCTTCTCCCATGTTCTCTGGCGGCTCAGCATCCATGGCGCAACCCTGCAGCGTCGGTGTCCACCCCCTGTGACGGGCGGCATGGGCTTTCCCGCGCTCACCGCCACCCATGCCGGGGTCTGGATCGCCGACGCCGATGGCCGTGCCGCCGCGGTCAGCCGGGGGGAGGCAATCCGCCGCGCTGGCGACACGCCGCATCTGATCCTCAACGCGCCGGTCATCGCCAGCCGGCTCGGCTATCCCGAATTGTCGGGGCTCGACCTGCTCGAGCTGTTCGCCTTTCTCCACCCGGCGCGCTTTGCCGTGCCGACGCCGCGCGGGCTGGCGGCGGCCCTGAGCATCGATCCGCCGCAAGGGGACAGCGATGCGGGTTTCCTCGGCCGCGCCGCGGCGGCGCTGCTCGATACCGCCGACGATCCGGCCTGGCCCGAACGCCACGGCGCCTGGAGCATCCTGCAATCGCTCGGCCGCCAGCGCTGGGCCTGGGCGCCGGTGCTGGCGAGGCGCATCCGCAAGCCCGACAGCCCCGAACGATCGGTGTTCACCACCCTGCCGAAATGGGAGGAAACGCCGCCGCGCCCGGCACCGCACAGCATCGCGCTGTCCGATGCCGCCATCGACGCCCGCCTCGATGCGATGCTCGGTGAGGGTGCCGAGCGCCGCGACGGCCAGCGCGCCTATGCTAAGGCCGCCGGCGCCGCCTTTCAGCCGCGGCAGAGCGTCAACGCCCCCAACATGGTGCTCGCAGAAGCCGGCACCGGCATCGGCAAGACGCTCGGCTATCTCGCCCCGGCCAGCGGCTGGGCGCGCGCCGCCGAAGGCACGGTTTGGCTGTCGACCTATACCAAGGCGCTGCAGCGCCAGCTCGACCAGGAGGCAGCGCGTGCCTATCCCGATCCGACCGAAAAGCGCGCCCGCGTCGTCGTCCGCAAGGGCCGCGAGAATTACCTCTGCCTGCTCAATCTCGAAGACGCGGTGCAGGGCGGCTTTGCCAATCGCGCCCAGGTCTTTGCCCAGCTGGCGGCACGCTGGGCCGAATACAGCCGCGATGGCGACATGGTCGGCGGCGACCTGCCCGGCTGGCTGCCGGCGCTGTTCGGGCGGACGAGCTTTTCGGGGCTGACCGACCGGCGCGGCGAATGCATCTACGCCGGCTGCCCGCATTACCGCATCTGCTTCATCGAACGCGCGACGCTGGCGAGTGCGCAGGCCGATCTCGTCATCGCCAACCATGCGCTGGTGATGATCAACGCCGCCCGCGGCCGGGCGGAGGGCGTGGCGCTGACCCGGCTGGTGTTCGACGAGGGGCATCATCTGTTCGATGCCGCTGATGCGACATTTGCTGTCGAACTGTCAGGGCGGGAGGCGGTCGAGCTGCGCAACTGGCTGCTCGGCCCGCCGACTGCAAATCGCGGCCGGCGGCGCGGCCTGTCTGCGCGGCTGTCCGACATCGCCGGCTATGACGACCCTGCCGCTGCCGCCATCGAACGCATCGGCGGCGCGGCGCGGGTGCTGCCCGGAGATGGCTGGTTGCAGCGCGTCAGCGGTGGAACGCCCGAAGGACCGCTGGAAACGCTGCTCGCGGCGGTGCGCAGCCAGGTGCTGGCCCGATCGGAGGGCAAGGCCGGCGCCGACACCGGCTACAGCCTCGATACCGAAGTCGCCGAGGTGCTGCCAGCGGTGGTCGAGGCCGCGGGTGAGGCGGCGGCGGCGCTGGCGCGCATCAGCGCCCCGATGGCGGCGTTGAAGGCGCGGCTCGAGGCGCTGCTCGAAGATGCGCCCGACTGGCTCGATGGCAGCGCCCGGGCGCGCGTCGATGGCGCCATCGCCGGGCTGCGGCTGCGCGCCGAAACCATCGCCGCCTGGACGGGGCTGCTGGCGCGGCTGGGCGGCGCCGCCGATCCGCAGTTCGTCGACTGGTTCGCGCTCGAACGCAGCGATGGCCGCGAATATGATGTCGGCATCCACCGCCACTGGCTCGACCCGATGCAGCCCTTTGCCCGGATGGTGCTGGAGCCGGCGCATGGCGTGCTCGTCACCTCGGCGACCCTGCGCGCGCGCAGCGATGGCGACGACTGGAGCGATGCCGATGCCCGCACCGGCGCCAGCCGCATCAGCCTGCCGGCGCGGCATTTTTCGGCGATCAGCCCGTTCGATTATGCCGGCAACGCCCGGGTGCTGGTGATCACCGACATCAAGCGCGGCGACACGGCGGCGCTGGCGCACGCCTATCGCTGCCTGATCGAGGCGGCGGGCGGCGGCACGCTGGGGCTGTTCACCGCGATTTCGCGGCTGAAGGCGGTGCACGCCCGCATCGCCGATCCGCTCGCCCGCGCCGGGCTGCCGCTTTACGCCCAGCATGTCGATCCGATTGAAACCGGCACGCTCGTCGATATCTTCCGCGCCGAACCGCGCGCCTCGCTGCTCGGCACCGATGCGCTGCGCGATGGTGTCGATGTGCCGGGCGCCTAGCTGCGCCTGGTGGTGATGGAGGGGGTGCCGTGGCCGCGGCCCACCGTGCTGCACGCGGCGCGGCGGGCGGCGGGGGGCGGCACCGCCTATGACGACCGGGTGACGATGGGGCGGCTGGCGCAGGCGTTCGGCCGGCTGATCCGCCGCGCCGATGACCGCGGCACCTTCGTGCTGATCGGCCCGGCCGTGCCGTCGCGGCTGCTGGCGGCGTTTCCGCCAGGCACGCCGATCGATCGCGTCGGGCTAGACGCGGCGGTCGCGCTGGTTGCGGCGGCACATCATGGCTTGCCTCGACCCGCCGACCCGCGCCATGGTGCCGTCGGAACGGCGGGCCCTGGTGCCGCCGAAACGGCGGTCGGGGAGCGCGGGTGAAGACGCTGACGTTGCTGCGGCACGCCAAATCGGGATATGATGACCCGCTGCTGCGCGATTTCGATCGGCCGCTCAACGATCGTGGCCGCCTTGCCTCGGTGACCATCGGCAAATGGCTGCGCAAGGCGCAGGATCGTGGCGAGATGCCCGATTTCGACCATGTCGCCGCCTCGCCGGCGGTGCGTTGCAAGCAGACCATCGATGGTGTCGAAAGCGGGCTGCGCGGGCGGTTGGCGCCGATCTATGAAAAACGCATCTACCTCGCGTCCTCGGCGACGTTGACCGAGCTGGTCGCCGGCTTCGCCGATCACCACCAGCATGCGCTGCTCGTCGGCCACAATCCAGGACTAGAGGATCTGCTGCTCGAACTCGTGCCGCCCGGCAGCCGGCTGCGCGAGGAGGCCGAGCTGAAATATCCGACCGCGACGCTGGCGCGGCTCGATCTCAACATCGACAATTGGGCCAAGGTCGATGGCGGCCGCGCCGTGCTCGGCCAGTTCATCCGACCGCGCGATCTCGATCCGTCGCTGGGGCCCGACGACTGAAGTTGTCCGGACAACTCTTGCCAAGCGCGGCGATTCGGCTTTCAATGCGGGCATGAAGATACTGCTCCCCCTGCTGCTTGCGCTCGCCACGCCGGCCGCTGCCCAGACCGGCAAGGCCGCCGCCGGGGTCGAGGCGCCGAAGCAGCGCGTGCCCACCGATGTCCGGCGGCTCACCATCCTCGTCCGCGACATGGAGAACAGCCTGAAGCTGTATCGCGACGTCATCGGGCTGCAGATCAATTACGACCAGCGGCTGACCGTGTCGGGTGTCGCGCTGCCCGCCGGGGTGCCAGGCAACAAGGTGCGGCTGGTGCTGCTCAACGGCAACGACCCGTTCATCGGCTGGATCGGCCTGATGCAATATTTCGATCCACCGCTGCCCGCCGCCGACCCCTATCCGAAACGGCTGCAGGCCGGCGGCCATGTGCTGATCCTCAACACCGACGATGCGGCGAAACGCTGCGACATGGCCAAGGCGGTCCCGGGCGTGACCTTCACCGCCGAAGTGCGCGAACAGGTCTATCCCGGCCGCAACGGCGCGCCGGCGATCCATGTGATGGGCTGCAATTTCTTCGATCCCGACGGCACGGTGATCGAAATGAACCAGATCGTCGAGGCGAAGCCCTAGCGCCGATTGCCGGCACGCCGGAGCGGGGTCACAGGCGCTTCAATCGGGCTCCCGCGCCGCCCGTTCCGCCTTGCGGCGGTCCTTTTCGGCCTTTTTTGCGGCCTTGGCGTCGGCTTCTTCCTGTTTGCGCAGGGCGCGGCCGCGGTTGCGATCGGCTTCCTCCTGCGTCGTCGTTGCCGAATCGACCGCGACGTCGATGCCGGCGCCGACGAGCTTGATCGGCACCGTGATGATCGTCGCCGCGGTGCTGAGGCAACCGGTCAGGGGGAGCAGGAACAGGCAGGCAAGGACGCGCATGAGGCTGCCTTAGCCCAAGCGACCTTAACCCAGCGCCAACAATCGCGGGATCGCGGCGCGAAACCCGAAAAATCCTTTCGTCGCCAGCGGCCAGGCGAGGTCGTCCCACGGCCGCCGCAGCCGCACCAGCCGCACGCCATCCGCCGCCAGTGCGGGTGCCAGCGCCGCGAGCCGGTCCGCCACCGGCCCCACCGGCGCTTCGGCGGTCACGATCTGGCGCAAATCGTGGCGCGCCGCCCAGTCGCGCATCGCGGTGATCGCCTCGGCCTCATCCAGCCGTTCCGGCGCCAGGCCGAACTGCGCCGCTGCCCGCGCCACGCCATCGTCCAGCGCCGTTTCGGCGTACCGGCGCTTTGCGTCCGATGGCTCTCCGCCGATGCGCGTTGTCGCGGCGATCGCCACCAGCCCCGGCAGCGGCAGGTTTTCGGGGCAAAGGTCAGCGGTGGTCACGAACAGCCCGGTGCGCAGCGCAGGATCGGCGCGATCGGCCGGGCGCAGTCCCGCTGCCGGTGGGATGCTGTCCGCCGGCAGCGGATCGGCGGTGCGCGCCAGCGGCGCCATAACGGCGAAGCGCCCGCCGCTGTTGGCGCGGATGATATCGGCGCGCGCGGCATAGGTCTTGCCGACCGTTTGCAGCCCGGCGACCCAGCGCCACGACAGCGTGTTCGACGCCGGGCAGGCATCGAGCAAGTGCCGATAGAACAGGTCGGCGCCGAGCTGCCACGGCAGTCGCAGGGTGAAGATCCAGATGCTGGCAAAGTTCATCCGGGCATGGTTGTGCAGCCAGCCGGTATCGCGCAATTCGGCCACCCAGGCGTCGAAGCAATCGATGCCGGTGTGGGCGTTCACCGCCTCGGCATAACGGCGTTGCAGGCCGCGATCGTCGCCCAGCGCGATGGTCAGCGCCTCGACATCGGCGCAATAGCGCTGCCAGATCGCCGGGCGCTGTTCGAGCCAGCCGACCCAATAGGTGCGCCAGCAAACCTCCTGGATGAACTTCTCTGCCGCGGCAAAGCCGTGGGCGCCGATGGCGCGGGCACAGACTTCGGCTTCGGTAACGAGGCGCCGGCGGATGGCGGGTGACAGCCGCGATGTGCTGCCATCGGCGCCGGGACCGGCATCCTGGTTGCGGTGCGCGGCATAGGCGCGGCCGGCGCGCGGCAGGAATTCGTCGAGCCGGGCAAGCGCGGCGGCGCGGGTGGCAGGGAATCTCATCATCGCGCCATACACGGCGCGCGGATCCTCGGTGAGGCGCGCGTTGTCGCGGCAGGGCCCCAACCGCCGGAGGCTCTGCCCCTAAACCGTGAAACTCTCGCCGCAGCCGCAGCTGCCCTTGGCATTGGGGTTTTCGAACACGAAGCCGGCGGCGAAATCGTCTTCCTTCCAGTCCATGCGGCTGCCGATCAAATACATCAGGCTGCCGCCATCGATGAACAGCGTGCCGCCATCGGTGGTGACGGCTTCGTCGCCGGGTTTGGCCTCGGTGACATAGTCGAGGCTGTAGGCAAGGCCCGAGCAGCCGCGCTTCGGTGTCGTCAGCCGCACGCCGGCGGCGGGCTGGGGGGCCTTGGCGATGATCTCGGCGATGCGGCGCGCGGCGTTTTCGGTCACCGTGATCGGCGCCGGGCGCGGGCGGCGCAGTGTGGAGACTTCCATCACAACATTCCCATTTCGAGCTTGGCCTCGTCGCTCATCTTGCCGGGGTCCCACGCCGGGTCCCAGACGAGATTGACCTCGGCCGAGGCGACGCCGGGCACACTCATCACCCGCATTTCGACTTCGCCGGGCATGGTTTCGGCGACAGGGCAATGCGGGGTGGTCAGCGTCATGGTGACGACGGCGTGGCCATTGGCGATCTCGACATTGTAGATCAGGCCCAGGTCATAGATGTTGACCGGGATCTCCGGGTCAAAGATCTGGCGCAGCGCCGCGACGATCTCGGCGACCAGGTCGCCGCCGGGGGCATCGGCGGGCTCGGCTTCGGGGGCCTTGGTCAGGAAGCCTTCGAGATAATCGGGCGTACGATCGGGCGCAAAACCGCCTTCGGACGCGCGCAACGGCGGCGCCTTGGGCACCGGTGCGGCCTCGCTGACTTCTTCCACGTTGAACGCTCGCTCGGTCATTTCACCGTCCCCGTACCGAATATCCGTGTCACCCGTTCGATCCCGGCGGCCAGCCGCGCGACATCGCTTAGGTCGTTGTAGATGCCAAAGCTCGCCCGCGCCGTCGCCGGCACGCCGAGCAGCTGCATCAGCGGCTGGGCGCAATGGTGCCCGGCGCGAATGGCAACGCCGCTTTCGTCCAATATGGTGCCGATGTCGTGGGGATGCACCCCCTCGATGGCGAATGACAGGATGCCGGCGCTCGCCTCCGGGCCGAACAGCGTCACCGAATTGACGCGGCCGAGCGCGGCGCGCGCCGCTGCGACCAGCGTCGCCTCATGGGCGTGAATGGCATCGAGGCCGATCGATTCGACATAGTCGATCGCGGCGGCAAGCCCCATGACCCCGGTGATGTGCGGCGTGCCGGCCTCGAAACGCTGCGGCGGCGGCGCATAGGTCGTGCGTTCGAACGTCACCGTCTCGATCATCGCGCCGCCACCCTGCCACGGCGGCATCGATGCAAGGATGTCGGCGCGGGCCCACAGCACGCCGATGCCGGTCGGGCCATAGAGCTTGTGGCCGGAAAACACGTAAAAATCGGCGCCAAGCGCCTGCACGTCGAGCTTCAGCCGCGGGGCCGCCTGGCAGCCATCGACCAGCAGCAGCGCGCCGACCCGGTGCGCGGCGCGCGCAATGCGCGCGATATCGGCGACGCCGCCGAGTACATTGGAGACATGGGCGATGCTGACAAGTTTTGTCCTGTTCGTCAGCAGGGCTTCGAGCGCGTCTTCGTCGATCCGGCCATCGGCGGTCAGCGGCGCGACGTCGATTTCGATGCCGCTGCGGTCGCGCAACAGCTGCCATGGCACGATATTGCTGTGATGTTCGAGCGCCGACAGCATGATCCGGTCGCCGGGCTGCAGCCGCTCGCCCCAGCTTTGCGCGACAAGGTTGATTGCTTCGGTGGCGCCGCGGACGAAAACGACCTCGTTCGCCGATGCGGCACCGATGAAGCGCGCGACCTTTTCGCGGGCTTCTTCAAACCGCATCGTCATGGTGGCGGAGCGTTCATAGACGCCGCGATGGACGGTGGCATAGTCGGGCCCATAGGCGCGGGCGATGGCGTCGATGACCATCTGCGGTTTTTGCGCCGTCGCGGCGGTATCGAGATAGGCCCAGTTGCCGGCAAGGCCGGGGAAATCGTCGCGGCGGCTGTGCAGCGCCGGCGGGGGCACGTGCGCGTTCATGCCAGCAGCGCCGTCACGCGCGCTTCGGCGGCGTCGCGTTCATCCGCGTCGGCAAGGCTCTCCAGTGCATCGGACAGAAACGCCCGGGTCAGCAGCGCCTGTGCCTGCACCGGCGGAATGCCGCGGCTTTCGAGGTAGAACAGCGCGGTCTTGTCGAGTTCGCCGACCGTCGCGCCATGCGCGCACTTCACATCATCGGCAAAAATCTCGAGTTCCGGTTTGGCATTGGCCGTGGCGCCGCGATCGAGCAGCAGCGCCTTGAAGCTTTGCGCCGCGTCAGTCTGCTGGCCGGCGCGGGCGACCGCGACCTTGCCGAGATAGGTGGCGGTGGCGGTGCCGCCGGCAACGCAGCGAACGACCTGGCGGCTGGTAGCACCGGGGCCGAGATGGCGGACGGTGGCGACGATTTCGAGCACCTGCTCGCCGCTGGCGATGATGATGCCGCCCAGATCGAAGCGCGCGCCGGCGTGCAGCGCCACGTCGAGCGCGACACGGCCATAGGCACCGCCGCTGTTGATGATGTGGAACGCCAGCGCCGCGCCGGCTTCGACGGTGATGGCGAAATGCCGGATCGTCGCGCTGCCGGGGGTGGCGTCCTGCACGATCATGCGGCTGGCGGTTTCGCCCGCGGCGACGGTGATCGCTTCGGGCGCCACCGGCCAGGCGCGTTCGACGGCGGCGATGTCGCTGTAGCGCCAGTCCTCTAGCCTGCGCGTGGGAACGGCTGTCATGCAGCGATGCTCACATAGCCGTCGCGCTCGAGCGTGTGCGCGAGTTCGGGCCCGCCCGTGCGCACGATGCGGCCGGCGACGAGCACATGGACGAAATCCGGCACGACATAGTCGAGCAACCGCTGGTAATGGGTGATCAGCAGCGTGGCGCGATCGTGGGACCGCATGCGATTGATGCCGTCCGACACCACCCGCAGCGCATCGATGTCGAGGCCGCTATCGGTTTCGTCGAGCACCGCCAGCTTCGGCTGCAGCACCGCCATCTGGACCATCTCGTTGCGTTTCTTCTCGCCGCCCGAAAAGCCCTGGTTCACCGAACGCTTGAGCATTTCATAGGGCAGCCCCAGGTCTTCGGCGGCGGCCTTGGCGAGCTTCATGAACTCGGCGCCGCTGGCTTCCTTCTCGCCGCGCAGTGTGCGCTGGGCATTGAGCGCGGTGCGCAGGAACATCAGGTTCGAAACGCCGGGGATCTCGACAGGATATTGCAGGCCGAGGAACACGCCGGCGGCGGCGCGTTCGTGCGGCGCCAGCGCCAGCAGGTCCTGGCCATCGAAGGTCACGCTGCCGGCGGTCACCTGATAGCCGGCGCGGCCGGCGAGCACGTATGACAGCGTCGATTTGCCGGCGCCGTTCGGCCCCATGATGGCATGGACTTCGCCGGCGTTGACGGTCAGAGTCAGCCCGTTGAGGATGGCCTTGCCGTCGATTTCGGCATGAAGATTGTCGATCTTGAGCACTATTGGGCCTTTGCGGGGGCGGCGGCCGAGGCGGCCGCGGGGGCAGTTTCGGTCTGGCGATTGACGATGGCGACGACGGTCTGCTGGCGCAGATCATCCTCGATGGTGGCGATCGATGCTTCGGCGACGGCCTTGGACTGGTCGATGGTGAATTTCGGGTGGCCGATCTGGTGGAATGCGATGACATCGGCCATCAGCGCGTTGCGCAGCGGCTTGCAGGCGAGGACGACAAGGTCGCCCAGCGTGCCGGCAGCGTCGGTTTTGACGTCGATTTCCTGCGCGCCGCGGGTGATGCAGTCGGAATATGCCTTGGTCGCGCGATCAAGCTTTTTCTGCTGCGCTTCGCCCTCGGTCGCCGCGCGCTGCGCCGGCGGCGAGCAGGCGGCGAGGGCCAGCAGCAGCACGATCGGCAGGTGGCGCATCAGCGTGACCCCATCGGCGTGCCGCGCGCCGCCCAGGCCGCGACCTCGCTGTCGGCGACGGCGCAAAACGCCCTCAGGCCATCGGCGGTGGCGCGCAGCAGATACGGCGTCTGCCAGTCGGCGATGCGCGCGCCATCGCTGCCGAGCATGGCATAGTCGGTTTGGCTGAGCACGACATCATCACCAAGCACGGTCAGCGCCGCGACATTTGCCGTAACGGCGGCGACGCCCTGGCGGTCGTAAAAGCCGAACAGCGCCTCGACATTGCGCCGAAACGCTGGCGCATCGAACACCGCATTGCCCCTCGGGCCGCTGATGGTCGCCGGAAACGACCAGGCCGCGACCAATGCATCGCTGTCCTGCCGCATGAAGGCTTGCGTATAGCCCGCGTAGAATTCGGCGAGGGCGGCAGGAGTCAACCGACGCTCCCTTCCAGCGAGATGCCGAGCAGCTTCTGCGCCTCGACAGCGAACTCCATCGGCAGCTGCTGGAGCACTTCCTTGCAGAAGCCGTTGACGATCAGTGCCACCGCCGCCTCGGCATCGAGGCCGCGCGACTGGGCATAGAACAGCTGATCATCGCTGATTTTCGAGGTCGTTGCCTCGTGTTCGATGATCGCCGACGGGTTGCGCACCTCGATATAGGGCACGGTGTGCGCGCCGCAGTCGTGGCCGAGCAGCAAGCTGTCGCACTGGGTGTGGTTGCGCGCGCCCTCTGCCGACGCGGCGACGCGCACCAGGCCGCGATAGGTGCCCTGCGAGCGTCCCGCCGAAATTCCTTTCGACACGATCGTCGAGCGCGTGCCGCGGCCCAGATGGATCATCTTGGTGCCGGTATCGGCCTGCTGGCGGTTGTTGGTCACCGCCACCGAATAGAATTCGCCGACCGAATCCTCGCCCGACAGCACGCACGACGGGTATTTCCAGGTGATCGCGCTGCCGGTTTCGACCTGGGTCCAGCTGACTTTCGATCGCTTGCCGAGGCAATTGGCGCGCTTGGTCACGAAATTATAGATGCCGCCGACGCCATTAGCATCGCCCGGATACCAGTTCTGAACGGTCGAATATTTGATCTCGGCGTCATCGAGCGCCACCAGCTCCACAACCGCCGCGTGCAGCTGGTTCTCGTCGCGCATCGGCGCCGTGCAGCCTTCGAGATAGCTGACGTGCGAACCCTTGTCGGCGATGATCAGGGTGCGTTCGAACTGGCCGGTGTTGGCGGCATTGATGCGGAAATAGGTGCTCAGCTCCATTGGGCACCGCACGCCTTCGGGGATGTAGACGAACGTCCCGTCCGAAAACACCGCGCTGTTGAGGCAGGCGAAGAAGTTGTCATGCTGCGGCACGACGCTGCCCAGCCATTTGCGGACGAGATCGGGATATTCCTTCACCGCCTCGCTGATCGAACGGAAGATGACCCCAGCCTTTTCGAGCTCGGCGCGGAACGTCGTTGCCACCGACACCGAATCGAACACGGCATCGACGGCGATGCGCCGCGACCCCTCGACACCGGCGAGCATTTCCTGCTCGGCGATGGGAATCCCCAGCTTTTCGTAGGTGCGGCGGATTTCGGGATCGAGCTCGTCGAGCGAGCCAATGGTGGGCTTGGCCTTGGGCGCCGCGTAATAATAGGCGTCCTGATAATCGATCGGCGCGATATCGAGCTTGGCCCAGTCGGGCGCTTCCATGGTCAGCCAGCGACGATAGGCCTTGAGCCGCCAGTCGAGCAGCCACTGCGGCTCGGCCTTTTTCGCCGAAATATAGCGCACCGTGTCTTCCGACAGTCCCTTGGGGGCCATTTCGGATTCGATGTCGGAGGTGAAACCCCATTTGTAGGTGGCAAGGTCGGCGACGGCGGCGCGCGCCTCCGCATCCTGCACGGGCATGGCGATGTCGCTGTTGTCGGTCATACTGTCACCTCGCCAACAGCGGGCGCCGGCGCAAGACGCGCAGTGGCCGCAGGGCGCAAAAGATCGGCGAGCGTCACGGCGTCGAGCGCCGCGCGCACCGCCGCGTTGATCGGCCCCCAATGGCCGCGCACGCCGCAGCGGCCTTCGATGGCGCAATCCTGATTGTGTTCCGACACGCAGCTGGTCAGCGCGATCGGGCCATCGACAGCCTCGACAATGGCGGCGACGCTGATCGCCGCGGGGTCGCGCGCCAGCGTAAAGCCGCCGGCGACACCGCGCGAGGCGACCAGCAGGTCGGCGCGCGCCAGCGTTCCCATCAGCTTGGCCACCGTCGGCACCGGGATGGCGGTCGCCTCGGCGACCTTGGCCGCCGACAGCCTGGCGTCTGGCGCGCGGGCCGCCGCGGTCATCACCACCACGGCATAATCGGCAAGGTTGGTCAGGCGGATCAAGCGGCAGCCCTTAAAGCGGAGCGAATTCGTCCGGCTTATGTGGGGGCGGGGGCGGCAGTGTCAACGCGCAAATGCGCCGAACGGTATCAACGCGCAAATGCGCGGGCCGTGCTCAGCTGTAGCGCGCCAGCTTTGCCATGTCGGGCATCAGTGTCTTGCGCACGATGGTCAGCCGCATCAGCGGCGCCGCCTCGATCATGAACCGGCTTGGCGTAAGGCCGACGAACTGTTTGAATTCGCGGATGAAATGTGGTTGGTCGTAATAGGCATGGGCGGCCAGATCGGCCCAGCCCATGGCCTCGCCATTGCCCAGCCGAACCGCGGCGTTGAGCGTGCGATACTTGCGCGACAGCAGTTTCGGGGACCCGCCGTAGATGCGCTTGGCGAGCCGCTCGACCGATCGTGCCGACATGCCCGAGGATTCGATCAGCGTGTCGACACAGGGGTTGGCCGAACCGGTCAGCCAGTCGTCGGTGAGCGCGGTGAACCAGCGCGGCGTCGCATGGGCGTGGGCGAGCAGCCCCATGAAGAAGCGATCGGCGGCGGCGACGCGTTCGACATCGTTGCGCGCCATCATCATGTCGGCCAGCGCGGTATCGGCCGACGGCCCGACGACGCCGGCCAGATCCACGACATCATCGGCCAGGCGGTCGGCAGGTTCGCCGATCAACGTCGACCAGCCTTCGGGTAGCAGCCCGACGCCGAACAGGTGCAGCGGGCCGATGGCCGAATATTTGGCCGAACCGCTGGTCGGGCCCTGAACGTGGATGGGTCCCGGCGTGCGCACCACGCCGGTCGGAAACTGGTTGCTGGCCTGGCCCTTGGTGACGATGCGGATTTGCGGCAACTCGGCCCGCATGAGATCGGTCCACGCCGGTTCGTTCGATTCGAACCAGTAATAGGACGACAGGTAGCGGCGCAACGGCGGTGCCGGCGCAAAATAGCGGATGCTGACCACGCGACTGACCCCCTACGCCACCATACCGCGGACGTAACCATGTTCAGGTTACAATCCGTTTAACGAATTTCAACCTTTGTCTGCTGCTGGCGACCGGCCGACAGCGCTGCCTGCCAAAAAAGCGGCCCGGAACAGAGGGTTCTGCCCCGGGCCGTTTGAGGTCAAGGATGCGTGACGGAGGCAGGTTTGCCGCTGTGACGCTCCCTTCGGGTCGCAAAAACCGGTTTAGGCGCAACCGATTCGGAAATATTGTAAATTTCCGCCAAAAGCGCAGCGCCGCGCCGCGAGCGCGCTGGCACAGCCAAGCGCGCCGACAGGCGCAAGCTCGGCCGGCGGGGCGGTCGGTTACCCCGACCGAACCCGTCCGACGTCAGCGCGGGCTTTGCCCGCGCCCTCCCTGCCTATCGACGTACAGGCTCAGCCCTTCTTCACCCCGGCAATCCACGCATCGACATTCTCCTCCAGAATATCGAGCGGCACCGCCCCGGTGCGCAGCACCACATCGTGAAAGGCCCGGATGTCGAAGCGATCGCCCAGCGCCGCCTGCGCCCGGTCGCGCAGTTCCGAAATCTTCAGCCGGCCGACCATATAGGCGGTGGCCTGGCCGGGGTAGACGGTATAGCGCTCGATCGCCTTCTGGATGCCGCCGACGGGTTCGGCGCTGTTCTCGGTCAGATATTTGATCGCGTCCTCGCGGCTCCAGCGCTTGTCATGGATGCCGGTATCGACGACCAGCCGGATGGCGCGGTGCAATTCCAGCTGCAGCCGGCCGAAATCATCATAGGGGTCGCGATACTGGCCCATCTCCTTGGCAAGTTTTTCGGAATACAGCCCCCAGCCCTCGCTGTAGGCGGCATAGCCACCGAATTTGCGGAAGGCGGGGACGTTCTTCAGCTCGGTCGAATTGGCACGTTCAAGGTGATGGCCGGGCAGGCCCTCGTGATAGATCAGCGGTTCGATCTCGGTCGTCGGCATGTCGGCAAGGCGATAGAGATTGACATAGACCGTGCCCGGCCGCGAGCCGTCCTCGGCGGGTGACTGGTAGAATGCCTTGCCCGCCGATTGCTCGCGGAACGGTTCGACCGCTTTCACCAGCACCGGCGCCTTGGGCAGATTGGCGAAATACTGCGGCAATTTGGGGCGGAGTTCGTCGAGAAAGGCGTTGGCGCGGCGCAGATATTCGGCCTTGCCGGCGTCGCCTTCGGGCAGCACGAAGCTGGTATCGTCGCGCATCCGGGCGAGGAACGCGTTGAGATCGCCCTTGAAGCCGACGCGCGTTGCGATTTCCATCATCTCGCCGTGGATGCGCGCCACCTGGGCGAGGCCGAGCGCGTGGATCTGCGCCGCGGTCATGCTGGTGGTGGTATAGTTGGCAAGGTTGGCGGAATAATAGCCGGCGCCATCCTTGAAACGCCAGATGCCATCGACCGTGCCAGCGCGGGCTTCCTGGCGCTGCATCGCGACGATCAGCCGTTCGTACGACGGTTTGACGCTGGTTGTCAGCGCGGTGGTGGCGGCGGCGAGCAGCGCGTCCTTTTCGGCCTGGGCGATGTCGAGCTTGCCGACCTTCATCCTGAAATCGGCGAGCAACGGCGAATCGACGCCCGATGCGTCGAACGGCGCGCCCTTCAGCGTGTTGCGCGCGTCGTTGATTACATAGGGGAACACCCATTTCGGCGGCAGCACACCGGCCTTGGCGCGGATTTCGCTTTCGGCGACATCCTGATCGAGCGCGGCGCCCAGCCGCTGCAGGCGGCTGACATAGGCTTCCGCATCGCTTTTGCTGGTGACGCGGTGGATGTTGATCAGGAACGCCGGGTAGCTGCTCTGCGCGCCGTTCATCTGATCGAAGACATAGCCATTGCGGCGGTATTTGAAGCCGGCGTCGCGGCGTATCATGGTCTTTTCAAACAGCCGGTACGACAGGCGCGACGCGGGGCTCAGCTGGGCGGCGGCAAAGCGCGTCCGCATGTCGGTCAGCGCCTGCTGGTCGGCTGCATGGTTGGCGACATCGGCGGCATCGCTGTTGTCGTTCCATTTGGCATAGTCGGTCTTGATGCCGCGATAGCTCTGGCCCTGCGGCGAACGCGCCAGCTGCGCCTTGTCATAGGCGTCGAAAAAGGCGGCGAGATCGGCGTCGGCGGTGGCAATTGCGGCAGCGGCCGGAGCGACCGTTTGGGCGGCAAGCGGGGCGGGCAACAGCAGGGCGGCCGCAATCAGCAGGTGATGGCGCATGATACCTCGTCGGGTGGGTGGTTTGCCCTTCCTAGAGGTTCGAACCGGCCGCCGTAAATGGCGGCCGGCGTAACGATCAGAAGCGATAGCCGAGCGCGGCGCCGATCAGCCGGCGGTTGGCGCCGGTGACATAGGGCGATGACACCGAATAATTCACCGAATCGAAGAAGCGGACGCCGGCGACCGGGGTGGCGACATCGAAGACATTGTTGGCAAAGACCTGCAGGCTGAGGCCGTTCCAGCGCATCGTGGCGCGC